>JBOGZH010000158.1:0-5892 GCA_050697095.1 Solirubrobacterales bacterium | reverse complement strand
TGCCGCGAGCGGGGCTTGCAACGCTGCTCTTCGCGGCCGCCCTTGCGGCAGCGCTCGTTCCGCTTGCACGACCGACTTCAACCAGCTCGCAGCTTGCCCGACTTGGCTGGTTCATCCCGCCGGAGCGTCCCACTTCGGTGACGGTCGAGCCCACAAATGGGATCCCGTACCGCGTGCCCGCAGGGCCTGAGACTCCTGCGAACGTTCAGCCGCGCTCGGCGCCGGCGGCCGTGCGATCAGGGCTCTGCTGGGCTGCTGAACTTCCCTGCACTGGGGCGCGAGTCGACCCCGATGTGGTTCTGCGCGATGTGACCCTGCGCGATGCGGCTCGAGGCATCTCCGGAGGCTTTGCGCGTCGGGGAGAGTGATGCAGGCTCGCAGCTCACGTGACGGTTCCACAGGTACAGCAACACGCCCGCGAGGACGGCGACGATCCCGGTCAGGTGATGGATCGCGTGGAGCCCGACGCTCGCAAACGCCTCGCCCGCGCCCCGCCGGCGCCACACGAGCGCGTACAGGGACCGATTCAGCGCGATCAGGCACAGGGCCGCGATGGCCGCGGGTCGCGGTCGGCGGGCGGCGATTGCCCCCACCGCGAGCAGCGTGGCGGCGGCGCTGAGACGGTGGCGCCACCCCAGGTTGAGCGCGCCTCGCGGCGCGCCGGGCTGGAGCAGGATCCCGATCCACGGGATCCCGCGGCGCACGAGGTCGGTGTGGACCATCTCGGCCAGGGTCCACGCCTTCAGGTGCGTGCCCTGGAGCGCCCGGTCGAGCACGACCCGCTCCCCGCCCCGGGCAAGCCGGATCCCGAGCTCGATGTCCTCGACCGAGGGGGCCGGGAACCGCTCGGCATCGAACCCGCCCGCGCCCACGAACGCGTCGCGCCGCATCGCCCCGAGGCCCGCCCAGAACGTCGCCGCCGGGCCCGCGGCCGACTGGTGTACGTGGTGGTGGAGCAGGTTGCGGAACCCGGACACGGCGCCGGGCGCCTCCGGCGAATCGTCGTAGGATCCGAACAGCGCGACCAGCGAGTCGTCGCCCGCGAACGCGGAGCGGATCCGACCGAGCCCGCCTCGGTGAACGACGACATCCGCGTCGACGAACACGATCACCTCACCGCTGGCGATCGCCGCGCCCGTGTTGCGCGCCGCCGCGGGACCGTCGCCGTCGGGCTCGGTTACGACGATCAGCTCGTCCCCGTCGTCGAGCTCGGCCTCGATGGCCTCGGTACTGCGACGTATCGTCGCCGGCCGGTCGGTGGCCGGGACGATCACGCTCAGTCTGGGGCCCCGGGACGGCTCCTCGCGCATGACGGCGGAATCATCCCCCACCGCCGCCGAAGCCGGATAGAGTGCTTCTCCTTGCAGCACGGGAGCGGAAGCGACCGGGAGGACCTTGGGGCCGCGGTCCTCGGCGCCGGCCCGGCGGGACTCACCTCCGCGTGGGTGCTCGCGCAGCGCGGCCGTCGCGCAACCGTGCTCGAGGCCGACGGCAAGGTGGGCGGGATCGCGAAGACCGTCGAGTTCGACGGCTACCGCTTCGACCTCGGGGGCCACCGCTTCTACACCAAGCTCGCGCCGGTGCTCAGGCTCTGGCGCGAGATGCTGGGAGCGGATCTTCGCACCCGCCCCCGGCTGTCGCGGATCTACTACCGCGGCCGGCTGTTCAACTACCCGCTGCGCGCCGAGGACGTGTTCCGCGGCCTCGGCCTGATCGAGTCGGCGCGCTGCGCGCTCTCCTACTTCTACTGGCGCCGCCGGTTGCGTCGCACGCGGCCGCAGAACTTCGAGCAGTGGGTTGTCGGTCGGTTCGGGCGCCGGCTCTACGACGCGTTCTTCCGCTCCTACACCGAGAAGGTGTGGGGCATACCCGGCTCCGAGGTCGAGGCCGAGTGGGCGGCGCAGCGGATCCGGGAGTTCAGCCTCTCCCACGCGATCCTCGCGATCCTCGGGCTGACCCGCGACAATCCCGCGACGCTGATCGACGAGTTCCTCTACCCGCGGCTCGGCCCGGGGCAGATGTGGGAGGCGTTTCGGAACTCGGTCGAGTCGGGTGGGGTCCCGGTGCTCCTGAATCACCGCTGCGTCGCGATACGCCACTCGGGCGGGCGGGCGGAGAGCATCGTGGTCCGCACCGAGGGCGCTGAGCGTGCGCACGATGTGGATGCCGTGCTGTCGAGCATCCCGCTGGCGGAGCTCGTGCTCTCGCTCGATCCCCCCGCCCCCGCGAAGGTGCGTGCCGCAGCGAGGCGGCTGCGGTACCGGAACTTCTGTCTCGTGGCGCTGATGACCCACGAGTCGGAGCCGTTTCCCGACAACTGGATTTACCTTCACGATCCCCGCACCCGCGCCGGACGGGTCCAGAACTTCGGCGCCTGGAGCCCCGACATGGTGCCCGAGGGATCCACCTGCCTCGGCGTCGAGTACTTCTGCTTCGAGGACGACGAGGTGTGGGAGATGACGGACGAGGAGGCGGTCGGGATGGCGACCGAGGAGCTGGCGCGAATCGGGATCCTCGATCCGGCGCAGGTGTTCAACGGCGTCAAGGTGCGGGTCCCGAAGGCGTATCCGATGTACGACACCGGCTACCGCGAGGCCGTGGCGCAGATCCGCGGCTACCTCGAGCACTTCGAGAATCTGCGGACCTTCGGGCGAAACGGCCTCCACCGGTACAACAACCAGGACCATTCGATGTGGACGGCGATCCTCGCCACGCTCAACCATACGGATGGCGCCGCACACGACGTGTGGTCGGTGAACACCGAGGCCGAGTACCTCGAGGAGGGCCCGCTCGCTGAAAGCCTGGCGGACCTTGACTTCGTCTCCAGTGCGGCCTCGCTCCCGTCAGGTAGCTGAGGGCGCAGTCTTCAGTCCCTCAGCTTCACCTTGACCGTGTCGGCTGCCGCCGCGCCGCTCGCATCGGTTGCCGTCGCCTCGACCTTGACCTTCACCTTGCCCTGGTTGTCGAGCTTCTTCTGAAGCCGCTTGCGCTTCGCGCGCCTCAGCTTCGCCTTCACCTTGGCCTTCTGATTCGCCGCAACCTCCTTGACCGTCCGCTTGGTCGCCTTGCCCGTCGCGACCAGGGTGGAGTCGGCGCTCGCGGTGGCGAAGAACCTGAGCCTCCTCTTCAGCTCCTGCTTCCTCGCCCCCAGGTCGAGGGTCAGCGGCGCGGCGCCCGGGTCCCCGGGCTCACCTGGCTCCGACTCGCCGTCCGGCGTGGGGCTCGGCTCCGAGCCAGGGGTGGGCTCCGGCGATGGACCGGGTCCGGGGTCCGGCTCGGGAGACGGGCCCGTGTCGACCATGAAGGTGCGGGCGGCGGGTGTGGGATCGGGGTTGGCGGCCCAGCTGATGGCCCGCACCTCGAACGTGTGCTCGCCGTCCGGGAGCGGATCGGCGGTATGCGGCGACGCGCAGTCGGAGTAGCCGCCGCCGTCCACCCGACACTCGAAGCTCGAGCTCGGCGCGGTGGAGGAGAACTCAAAGGTCGGCCTCCTGTCTGTCGTGTTCGAGCCCTCGGCCGGGCCGGAGTCGATCGAGGTATCGGGGGACTGGCAGCCGACACCCGCCCCCCCTGACGGCTCCGTGAGCCTGTAGACGGGGCCGTCGAACGAAGCGACGTAGATGCGGCAGTCTGCGTCCTCGCCGAAGCTCGTAGGGAGGGGGACGGATAGTCCCTCGGACCGATCGCCGCTCGCCGTCGGGAGGCCGAGGTTCAACGAGCGCAGCTCGCCGACACAGAAGTCCGCATACAGGTAGCGGCCGTCAAGGTCGTCGAGGGCGAGATCGCGGACCATGTGGCCGCCCGTGATCGAGCATGGGCCCGGATCGACGTGTGGATACTCGAAGACGGGCTCAGTGAAGGTCCCAATCCTGTCGGCGCAGACTGGCGAACTTTCGCCCGGCCCTTGGTGGGCACCCTCGCGGCAGTTCCAGCCGAAGTTGTCCCCCTTGCCGGGGTCGGGGCCCGTCTCGAAGTCGATCTCCTCCCAGAGATTCCAGCCGACGTCGCCAATCACCAGATCGCCCGTCAGGCGGTCGAACGAGAACCGCCATGGGTGTCGGAGTCCATAGCTCCAGATCTCGTCGCAGCCATCCGTGCAGCCTGCCGTGTCGGTGAAGGGGTTGTCGGTGGGCACGGTGTACTCGCCGGGAGACGACCCCTCCGGGTCGATTCGGAGGATTTTCCCGAGCAGGCCCTGGAGGTTCTGGGCATTGCCGTCGGGATCGCCTTGTGGCCCGCCATCCCCGGTCGACGCGTATAGGTAGCCATCGGGTCCGAACTGGAGCTGGCCGCCGTAGTGGAACTCAGACGGCGGGAACTTGACCGTCAGCACTTCTCGACGGCTGGCCGGGTCGGCGGTGTCGCCGCTGGCGCTGAACTCATCTATGTGCCAGTCGCCCGACTCGTCTTCACCCTCGGTATCCGGATCATCGACGCCGCTGTATGCGACGTAGAAGAGATGGTTCGTCGCGTAGTCGGGCGAGAAGGCCATCGACCACAGGCCGTAATCGCCGAACGGATTTAGATCGTGGACGATCGGCTCGATGTCGAGGAAGGTGGTGGTGCTCCCGCCCTCGGCAAGCTGGATCCGCCCTTCCTGCTCGACCACGAACAGGCGGTCGGGATCCTCGGGATCCGAGGTCACGTAGGTCGGCCTGTCGAACTCCCCCACCTGCTCGAGCACCAGCGCGCTCGCACTCGCTGGGGCTATCAGAGTCGCGGTGGTGAGCGCCAGCGTTGCGCTCAGCAACGCGAGCAATGGCCCGTGCGTAACGCCAAATATGCCCGAGCCTCCCTCCGCCAAGGCGCAAACGGTAGTGGATGCGCGACATCTTCGATCGGATCTCATCAGCGACCGTGGAAAGCCCTCGAACTCCACTCCCGATCGCTGTGCGGCTCCCTGAGCGATCGCGAGTGTGCCTCAATAGACTGCCCCGCGGGATGCTCCTACAGGGATCGCGCCCCGGCGGCGCGGAGGGCCGTGCGGCCACGGCAACCGCGGCGAGGCTCCTCTCGCGCCATGCGCTGCTGCTGGTCGTCGGCGTCGGCGCCCTCGTCAGGTTCGCGACGCTCGCCAGCCAGGACTACTGGTTGGACGAGTACCAGGCGATCGGGATCATTCAGCTCGACCCGGGCGAGATCATCGACCGCACGACTGGCAACAACACCAGCCCGCCACTCTACTTCCTGATCGCGGCCGGCTGGGAGCGAGTGTTCGGCACGGACGAAGTCGCGCTGCGCTCGCTCTCCGCGCTGTTCGGGACGGCGACGATTCCGATCGCCTACGCCGCCGGGGTCGCGCTCGGGTCGCGGCGGGCGGGCCTGTTCGCGGCGGCGCTCATGGCCTCCAGCCCGCTGATGATCTGGTACTCGCAAGAGGCACGCCCCTACGCTCTGTTCGCGCTCCTGTCGGCGATCTCGTTTCTTTGCTTCGTGCATGCGCTGAACGGCCGTGGGCGCGGGTGGCTGGGGGGTTGGGCGGCCGCCTCGGTGCTCGCGCTCGCGACTCACTACTTCGCGATCTTCCTGATCGTCGCCGAGGCCGCGTGGCTGCTGTCGCGGCCCACCCGAGACCGCCGCGCGGCGGCGATCGCGATCGCGATCGTGGGTGCGCCCGTGCTGGCCCTGCTTTCGATCGCCGCCGAGCGAACCGAGCTCGGGGGTTGGATCGAGTGGTTAGATCGCAGCGACCGCGTGCTCCAGGTGCCCCAGCACTTCGTCGTCGGGCTGAACACACCGTGGCAAGCCGTGGCTCCGGTTGCCACGCTCGCGACCCTTTTGGTCGCGTTCCGCGCCTTCCTACGGGCGGAAGCCGAGGCGCGTCGCATCGTCGCGGTCGCGGGCAGCGTCACCCTGATCGGCGCCGGGCTGCCGCTCGCGGCAGCCCTGGCC
>JBOGZH010000157.1:0-6406 GCA_050697095.1 Solirubrobacterales bacterium | reverse complement strand
GGGCCCCTACGAGGGCAGCGCGCTGCTGTGGGCGCTCGGCCTGTGCGCGGAGCAGCGGCGGCCCGGCCGGCTGGGCGCTTCGGGAGTCGCGGAGATCGACGCGGCGAGCATGGAGGAGATGTTCAGGATCGGCGGCGAGACCGTTGCCGGGGCCGACGTCCGCGCGCACCTGTGGCGGGACCTCGCCCGCCGCCTCGAGGCCGAGTACGACAGCGACGCGGACGCGCTGCTCGCCGCCGCGAACGGGCGGTTGGCGGGGGCCGGCGGGCTGCTGGCCCGGCTGGCGGAGCTCGAGGCCTACGCGGACCCGCTTCAGAAGAAGAGCTTCCTGTTCGCGAAGATGGCCGCTCGGCGAGGGTGGTTCGACGTCGCCGACCCGGAGAGCTGGGAGGTGTGCGCGGACAACGTGCTGATGCGGCTCGCGCTGCGCTCCGGCCTCGTCCACCCCGGCCCGTTGGAACAGGTGCGCGCCGCGACACGCTCCGCGCTCAAGCGACTCGCCGGGGACGCCGGGGTCTCGCCGCCCGTCCTCGACGATCTCCTGTGGGAGCGGGGGCGCGACGATCCGGACCTGCTCGGGCACGCGGCCGGCGATCTCGCCGAGCCTCCCCGTCCGCCGGACGTGCACTGGTATTGACACGGACGGTGGCCGAGCTTGTCGCTGTGTAGCCTCACCCGCCGTGCGCATCCCGCGAGCGCTGCTCGAAGAGATCGTGGCCCACGGGCGCGAGGATGCGCCGAACGAATGCTGCGGGATGATCGGCGCCCGCGAGGGGCAGGCCACGAGCCTCTACCGGGCGCGGAACGCGGACGCCAGCCCGCTGCGCTACACCGTCCATCCGCAGGATCAGCTTCGGATCATGGAGGAGCTCGAGGCGCGCGGTGAGGAGCTGGCGGCGATCTACCACTCGCACACCGGGAGCGCCGCGTATCCATCGCAGACCGACATCAACCTGGCCGAGAACTGGCCCGAGCCGCTGTACGTGATCTGCTCCGTGGTCGAACCGGACTCCCCGGACGTGCGCGCGTTCGCGATCCGGAACGGCGAGGTCGAGGAGGTCGCGGTAGATGTCGAGTGAGGGTCCACTCGCCTGCCCGCGCTGCGCGACGAAGTATCCGCTCGAGGAGCGGTTCTGTCCGCAGTGCGGAATGCCCCTCGTCTACGCGGGGCAGGCCGAGCAGAAGCCGATCACCGACGCGCACGAGCGGGCCCGGAAGATCAAGCCGCAGTACACCGAGGGGGAGCTGGTGAGGGTGGCGGGGGGTCGCAACCAGGCGGAGGCCGAGCTGATCCAGGGGATGCTGCTCGAGGAGGGGATCCCCAGCATCCTGCGCCGCACGCGCGGCTTCGACGTTCCCGACTTCCTCGCCGCGGGACCGCGCGACGTGATGGTCCCCCAGGCCGGGTACGAGTCGGCCCGCCGATTGCTGGTCGACTCGGAGATGGTGTCCGACGGCGGACCCGTGCCGGAGGGACTACCCGGCATCGGCTCCCCGGCGAGGCTGATGACGTGGGTCCTGCTCGCGGTGATCGGCGCGGCGGCGCTCGTGTGGCTCCTCTACCAGGCCACCGGCTGAGCGGGGAGCCGTCTCGCCGAGGTGGTTGCGCCACGCGCGCTCGATCTCGCGCAGCGGCGCGTCGAAGGCGAGCTCGAGGTTGCCCTGCGCGCCGTCCTTGCGAAGTCGAGACACCAGGAGCTCACAGGCCTGCGAGCCGACCTGGCGGTCCAGGAGGTCGAACACGGTGCCGCCGAGGATGATCGCGTCCCTCGCCGAGGGAGGGAGCGAGGGAGACGCCCCCTCTCGCATCCGCCGCACGACCGCGGGGCGAAAGAGCGGCACCTGGCTCGCGAAGTACTGCGCGGCCCCCTCGATCAGCCACGCCCACCGCAGGTAGCGCGCGAACCTGCGCGGCCCCCACGGCGGCGGGAGCCGCTCGTTGTTCGCGCCGAGGACGATCTGCACGTAGAGGCGCTCCGCGGTTCCCCGCAGCGCGCGTCGCGAGTCCTCGCCCGCGGCGCGGCGGTCCATGTAGTCGTCGTTGAGGATGTGGAGCTCGGTAGCCATCGCCCAGCCCGCGAGATAGCGGCGCCCTGCCGGCGCGGCGGCCCACCGGGCCGCCGGAAGGAACGGATGCGCGGCGGTGAGCCAGCCGGGATGCGGATGGACGATCACGGTGATCCCGCCGGGGACGTGCTCGAAGCGCTCCTCGAGCCCGAGTCGCAGGTCCTCGAGCCGGTCGAGTGTGCGCTGCGCGCAGTCCTCGTCGCCGCTCTCGTGGCGCGCGACGAAGCTCAGCGACCGTGTCTCGACCCAGGCCACGAACCGAGACTACTCAGCGGTTCAGGCAGGACCTAGGGAATCTCGACCGCTTGCTGGAAGGTGGGGCGGTTGATCCAGTGCATCGGCGGTTGGGTCACCGCGCCGAGGGCGCTCGAGCGCACGGAGTCGTGGCACCACTGCGGGTCCGCGCCCTCGCATGTCTCGGTTCCATACAGCTCCGCCGCGCTCACCCCGAGCGCCTGCTGGAGCGATCCGAGCAGCGCCTTGCGGCACTTGCGGAGCTTCCCCTTGCCACAGTACTCGCGCGAGTAGCGTCCCTTGACCCGCTTCCCGAGCACCGTCCGCAGGTCCTTCTGGGCGTACCCGTACCAGCCGGACTGATACGCCGACCCCTGGGCACGCGGTATGTCGTCGAACCCGATCATCGACTGGAGCTGCTCGAAGAGGCCGTTGCCGAGCGCCGGCTTGAACTGCGCCTCGAGAAGCAGCGGCCACCACGTGTCCATGATCCGGACGGCCTCGGCCTGCTCGTAGACGCCGTTGCCGTCCCGGTCGCGCCGGTGGGCCCCCGAGCGCCGCCACGCGTTCAGCGTGTTGATCGCGTTCCGCAGCTGGGCGTCCTTGACCTTCTTCGAGGTGATCACCTTCAGCGCCCACTTCAGGACGGCGTCGCCGCGCAGGTCGACGGTGCCGGCGTCCTCCATCGCGTCGATCAGCTCCGGCAGGCTAATCCTCCGCTTCCCCTTGATCCCCGCCTTGATCCGGTCGTCGAGCAGCTTCACCCGGTACAGCGACTGGTAGCCGAAGTTGTCGTCGGCCGCCCGGAAGCCGCGCGCCTGCTTGTTGTTCCAGCTCGAGAGGTACTTCTGGTCGATCACCTGCGGGTGCTGGCCGACCGGCGTCTGCGCCGCGTTCAGGGTCGGGATCGGTTCGTATCCGCGCCACTCGAAGCGCGGCGTCCCCATCGTCGGGAAGTTCGGGTCCACCTTGCGGGCCCGAACGGGGTTCTTGCCGGAGTTGAAGTACGCGGTCTCGTCGCCGTCGGCGTAGAACCAGTTAAACGTGTACTGGACCAGGCTCGCGGCGCGCTGGAAGTCCTCCGGGCTGCGGATCGCGTCCGGGTTGTTGAACTCCGCGAAGCCCGCCGTCGAGTCGACCTCGTGGAAGTAGGTCACGCGCAGCTTGGTGAAGGCGTAGGGCTCGCCCTTGATCGTCGCGCGATGGGTGACGAGGCCGAGCTTGGTGCGCAGCGTCCTCAGCGTCTCGCTGCCGGGCGGCGTCTGGTCCGCGAGGTTCGGGATCCACGAGTTGTGGCGTTCCAGGACCTCGAACGGGAGACACTGGCCGCGGAACAGGTAGTGCTGCGAGTCGAGGGTGGGCTGGCCGCCGCCCGGCTCGCACAGCGGCACGGCGAAGGTGTCGGTGCTGTCCTGGCCGGCCGACGTCGCGCTCCACGAGTAGTCGCGCCCGCGCCCGAGCTGCACGTAGAGGTTGGCGCCGGGAAAGGCGGCCCCGCGCGCGTCGATCGGCGGGCCGCTGGACGTCCGCGGAGCGTGGACGTCCTGCTCCATCAGCAGCTGCGGTGTGAAGTAGCTCACCTGGGGGCCCATCACGGCGAGCGGGTTGCCCGACTCCGATTCCCTCCCCGAGACGAGGAGGGCGTTCGAGCCGGCGCCGAGGGCGTTGAGGTCCGGCAACAGCCCCGGCTCCGAGGAGCTCGCGTCGGCACGCGATACGAGGACGTCCTCGTCCCGCACGCTGCCCGCGTCCGGGAGCGCTCTGCCGCGGACCTTCTTCGGCGTCTTGCCGTAGGTGAAGCGCTGCTTGTGCACCGTGGTCGGCGCCTCGGGGTCCTCGGCGGAGCGGAAGTCCGCCCACACCTTCTTTCCCTTCTTGCGGCCGAACCGCTCCCTTGCCTCCTCGAGGACGAGCGCCGAGCCGACCTCGTTCCCGCCCCCGCGGCCGAAGATCCCGGCGACGAGCGAGGCGGTCGCGATCACGTCGGTGACCTTCCAGCTGGCGGGTCCCTGGGGCCGGCCCAGCGCCGCGTACTCGCCGGGCATCTTGAGCACCGGGTTGACCCGCGCCTCGGCGATGTACTGGTTGACCCCGTCGACGTAGTTGAGGACGTCCTCCTGGAGCTGGGATCCGATCGGGCCGAACAGCTCGTCGCCGCGGTCGAACTGGAGCTGCAGCTCGGCCTCGGTGTAGGGCTGGTTGGCCCACACGTCGTGGTCCATCTCGCGGTTCCCCGCCGCGCCACCCGCGAACGAGGAGAGCTCGGCGCGACCGGCGTGGCGCAGCGCGTCGATCAGGAAGAGGCGGTCCTCCGCCGCCGCGTAGCCCGTGCCGAACATCGCCCCGGCGCGGGTCGAGCCGTAGATGTGCGGCACGCCGAACCCCCGGTCGCGGACGATCCTCAGCTGCTCGCAGGCGTTGGAGTCTGGCGCGGTGGGCAGGGCGCACTGCGGCGTGTAGCTGCGCTCGACGTCGCCCTGCTTGACGCCGAAGCTCGCGTCCTTGAAGTAGTCGTCGATCTGCGAGGCCTGGAGGCCCGGCGTCGCGTAGACCAGGTCGTTGTACATCCCGAACTGGTCGTTGTTGTGCGGCGGGCGGGCGCCCGTGGTCAGGAACTCGAGCAGATCGGCCCCGTTGACGAGCCCGTTGGAGCCCGGGGGGAGGACGTTCCGGAACCCCCCCGCGTCGTTGGCCTGGTAGGGCTGGGCGGCGGGCGGCGCCCCCTGCGCGGTGGCGGCGGGAAGCAGCACGGCGACGGCGGCGAGCGCGATCAGCGACCGGCGGAATCCTGTTCGGCTCACTTGGCTCCCTCTCTCTCCCGCCCGGGACGCAAGCTCCCTCGGCCCGCGCGAGTCTAATCGGCCGCGGCGCGGCGGGCGCAGGTTGCCGAGCGAGGGCCTCGCGGCTCGACCGGCCGCTCCTGGGGGCGATTCTCGATTCGTTGAGGCCTTTCGTGGACGATGGCCCACAAGAACCTTCAACGGACCGGCCGACAACCGTGGTCGCTCGCGGAAAGACAGCACGGCGTAGGGGCGGCCGCAGATCACACGACACGGCCGCTGGATGGCCGCGGTCCTGAGTTGTGGCCCGAGGCCGTCCTCAGCCACGACAGCGCGGCGGCCCTCTGGGAGATCCTGCCGGTGGAGCGAGCCCGGATCGAAGTGTCGGTGCCCGCTCACCTGGACCGTCGCCGGCCCGGCATCGTGGTCCACCGCAGGGCGATCCTTGGGCCGGCAGACCGGACGCGGCGTCAAGGCATCCCGGTGACCACGCCGATCTGCACCTTGGCGGACATCGCCTCGAGCTTGACGCGGGATCAACTCGAGACCGCGGTCAACGAGGCAGATAAGCGTGATCTGACCGATCCCGAGAGGCTGCGGTCTGCCGTGGACGCGCTACGCCCCCGTCCAGGCGTGGCGAACTTGCGCGAAACGCTCGACCGCCGAACGTTCACCCTTACCGACTCGGAGCTCGAGCGCCGCTTCCTGCCCGTGGCCCGCCGAGCGGGCCTTCCACCGCCCCAGACGCGGGAGTATGTGAATGGGTTCAGGGTTGACTTCTACTGGCCCGCCCTCGACCTGATTGTGGAGACGGACGGGCTGCGCTACCACCGCACCCCGGCGCAGCAGGCCAGGGACCGACTGCGGGACCAGACCCACATGGCGGCCGGCCTCACCTGCCCGCGTTCCACGCGCGCCCAGGTGAGATTCGAGCCTGGCTATGTGCAGGCAACGCTGTCGGCGGTCGTTCGCCGCCTGAGCGCCGATCGTGATCGCCGCCGCAGCGCTTGATCAGCCGGGGCCAAGCCGGCGACGCCGAGCACGACGGCGCTCCAGCCCAACCAGCCGGGGAGAGCCCCATGGCGGACCGCGGAAATTCCGGTGGCGAGCAGGAAGGTGGCAAACCCGACCGCGAACGGAATGAACTAGTTCCACGAACACGACGCGCAAGGCCTTACTGTCGCCCGCCCGCCGCGCGGCGCTGGTAGTCGAGCTCGGTCGAGACGCCGAGTGCGGCGAGGGCGTCTCGCGCCTCGTCGAGGCTGCCGGCGCCGGCGACCGCCCGCGCCAGCGGCAGCTCGCGCTCGTGAGCGGTGAGCACGTCG
>JBOGZH010000156.1:0-2643 GCA_050697095.1 Solirubrobacterales bacterium | reverse complement strand
CTGCTCCTGAAGGGACCCTCGATCGCCACCTGGCTCTACCGCGACGGCGCCGCTCGTCCCTACGTCGACTCCGATCTGCTAGTGGCCGCCGGCTCCTACAGTCAGGCCCGCGACGTTCTTCGGGAGCTCGGATTTCGCCCCTTCGGGTATTCGTGGCATCGCGATTCCGAGACCTGGCGGCGTCGCCGCGACGCCACCATCGTTGACCTCCATCGCTCGCTGATCGGGATCTCCGCTCCGCCCGACACCGCGTGGGAGGAGCTGGCCACCGATACGGACACGCTGCGCGTCGGGGGGATCGATGTCGATGTTCTTCGTGTCCCGGCGCGCGCGCTCCACGTCGCGCTTCATGCCGCCGAGCATGGAGGAGACGTGTGGCACCCCCTCGAAGATCTCGCGCGAGCGCTCCGAGTCGCGAATGACGATGTTTGGCACGAGGCGGCCGCTGTGGCGCGGCGGATCGATGCCGTGCCTGCCTTCGCCGCCGGGCTTCGCTTCCACCCGGCCGGTGTGCGGCTTGCCGAGCGCCTCGAGCTCCCGGACGAGCGCCCGCCTGCTGTCGCGGTACGCGCCGGACCCGACGTACCCGTCGCGATCACGCTCGAGCACCTCACGAGCGAGCAACCGCTTCGCGCCCGCGCTCGCCTCTTGCTCCGCGCGCTCGTCCCCCCGCCTCGGTACCTCCGCCACTGGTCAACGATGCGCATGAGCGCTTGGCCGGCGGCGCTGCGGCGAGGACCGCTCGGCCTGATACTCGCATACCTGTGGCGGCCGATCTGGATCCTCCTGCGGTTGCCGAGGGCGTTCATCGCTGTCCGTCGCGCCCGGCGAGATCAGGCGTAGGGTGCTCGTCAGGCGGTTGACGTGGCGGCGCGGGCGTCTTCTTGGTCAATAGGCAGACGACCCAGGCGCCTTCCTCGAAGCATTCCACCGCCGCGGCAGTGTCCAGCACTCGATCCATGTGGATCTTCTCCCCGCCTGGCCGCCAGATGACGAACTCGCCCCGCTCGATGTCGAAGTTCCACTGGTGGAGACCCCGGTATAGGTTCAGCTGCGCAACCCTCCGCAGGTGCCTGAGGACCACGAAGCGCCCGTCTTTCACCAGGTGGACCATGTTCGTGATCACGCGGACAGGATCGATGCAGTGATCGAGCGCATTCCTCGCAAACGCGACGTCGAACGATCCCGGCCGGAAGCGGTCCAGAAGGTCTTCGCCTCGGCAGGCGATGGGGCGGACGGGCGGCTCGATTCCGGCCTCCTGCATGATCCGGACGTACTCGGCCGCAAGCGGGTCGGTCGCCGTGATCCTCAACGTCTTGCCTGGATACGTCTTCCCCAATGCCGTCAGGGGACCCGCGCCGACGTCGATGATGGAGACGGCCTCCTCGGGGATGCGCCCGATCAAGAACTTGATCAGTGGGTCGCGCATCGGTGCCTTGGGGTCGGCCCGGAGCCTGTAGCCGGGATCCGTGGCGACCCGATCCGCAAGCACCCGCTCCCAGAAGCCGATCTCCTCGGGGAGCCCTTCTGTCCACACCCGCACCGGCTCCCTTCGACTCACCAACCTCGCCCGCAAGGAGCGATACGCTCGCGCCCCCCCGAACCGCCGCGCAAGTCTCTTCGATGCGGGGACCAGGCCGGTTCG
This sequence comes from Solirubrobacterales bacterium, assembly GCA_050697095.1. Taxonomy (GTDB): domain Bacteria; phylum Actinomycetota; class Thermoleophilia; order Solirubrobacterales; family 70-9; genus DASPWW01. The sequence continues at coordinate 998 of JBOGZH010000156.1, read as the reverse complement.
GTCGCCTGCCACGGGCGGAAGGTATCGGAACGCCCGAGCCCGGGCACTGGTCGCAGCGCTCCGGTCCCTGGGCACCGTGGCCCTGCGTCGCGCCCGCCGAGCTCAGCCCTGTTCGCTCAACCAGGCAGCGTGCAGAAGCATCGCGCTGTCCTCATTCGGATTGGGCTTCAACCACTCCCTCCTGAGCGCCGCGGTATCCACGAGCTCCGGATCGACGCCGCCGCCGTCCCAGCGCTCGGCGAACTCGCGGGTCCGCCGCCCCCAGAAGGCCTCGCTGTAGCGGGCCTTCGTCGGCCGGGAAAGCACGGCATCCGGTAGTGCCTCGGCGAAGATCGCGCGCATGGCCGCCGTGCGATTGCCAAAGCCCAAGCGCCGGCCGGCGCTGGCCAGGGCCGCGAGAAAGATGGGATCGAGCAGCGGATGCAGCAGGAGGGTGCCGGCGTCTGCGGCGAGCAGCGACAGGCTCCACCGCGACGCGCACACCGCGCGCCGGCGTATGAACCAGTCGATCCATCGCCGCCAGGATCGGGGCTGCTCCACGAGGGCGCCGGCGGCCAACTCCGCGACTACTCGCGCCGACTCGGGACGCAGCCACGGATGGCCGCGGGATCGGTTGCGCCGAGCCTCTCGCCGCCGCCGCACCCCCACCGGTGACGCCGCATAGGCGAGCCCGAGGAGGTCGCGAGCCACCGGACGCCGGCGGCGGGCGAGCAAATCGGCTTGGGGCCACCACCCCCAGGTCGCGAGGACCTCGTCGCCGCCGAACCCGGTGACCAGCCGGCCCCCGCGCGCCGCCTCGAACAGCGGGAGCTGGAGGAACGGGTTGGGCGGATAGAGCACGCCGTGGCGCCTAAGCACGGCGGTCGAGAGGGGTCCCAGGCGGTCCATCTGGTCGCCGCCGACCTCTCGCACCTCCCATTCACGCAGGCCGAGGTGGCGAACGACGCGCTCCTGCCACGCCGACTCCTCCGCCATCGGCGCATTCGAGACCCGCAGGG
>JBOGZH010000155.1:0-2051 GCA_050697095.1 Solirubrobacterales bacterium | reverse complement strand
GACGAGCCCGTTGGAGCCCGGGGGGAGGACGTTCCGGAACCCCCCCGCGTCGTTGGCCTGGTAGGGCTGGGCGGCGGGCGGCGCCCCCTGCGCGGTGGCGGCGGGAAGCAGCAGCGCAATCGCGATCGCGGCCAGCGGTCCGCGGATCTGTCGGCTCATTCGTCTCCCCTCACGTTCTTCCCTGACGCCCCGCGCCCAGAAGCGGGACGAGTCTATTCGCCCGGCCGACCGCGGCGCGCCGGTACCCGGCCGCCGGCGGCGGGGGCGAATTCCGATCCGCTGCGGCCTTTTGTGGGCAATGGCCCACCAGATCCCCCAACGGACGGCGCGGGTACTGTGGTCGCTCGCGAAAAGACAGCATGGCGTGGTGGCGCGCTCGCAGCTGATGGAGCTCGGCCTCAGCTCGGAAGCGATAAAGCACCGGATCGGCAAGGGACGCCTGCATCGAGTCCGGCCCGGGGTCTATGCCGTGGGGCGGCCGGAGCTCACACGACAGGGCTGCTGGATGGCGGCGGTCCTCAGTTGCGGCCCCGAGGCCGTCCTCAGCCACGACAGTGCCGCCGCCCTGTGGGAGATCCTTCCGGCCAAGCGAGGCGAGATCGAGGTGTCCGTGTCCGCTCCCGCTGACCATCGCCGGCCCGGCATTGTCGTCCACCGCAGGACGATCATCGGGCCCGCGGACGTAACGCGGCGCCGCGGCGTCCCGGTGACCACGCCGATCTGCACCTTGGTGGACATCGCCGCGAGCATGACGCGGGAGCGACTCGAGTCCGCGGTCAACGAGGCGGACAAGCGTAACCTGACCGATCCCGAGGCGTTACGGTCCGCCGTGGACGAGCTACGCCCCCGTCCAGGTGTGGCGAATCTGCGCGAGACGCTCGACCGCCGAACGTTCACCCTCACAGACTCGGAGCTCGAGCGCTGCTTCCTGCCCCTTGCCCGCCGAGCGGGCCTTCCACCGCCGCAGACGCGGCAGCATGTGAACGGGTTCAGGGTTGACTTCTACTGGCCGGCGCTCGGCCTGATCGTGGAGACGGACGGTCTGCGCTACCACCGCACGCCGGCGCAACAGGCCAGGGACCGCCTGCGCGACCAGACCCACATCGCGGCTGGCTTCACGGCGCTGCGCTTCACGCGTGCCCAGGTGAGATTCGAGTCCGGCCATGTGGAGGCGACTCTGTCGGCGGTCGTTCGCCGGCTGCGAGCTACGCGGCCCTGGCCCGCATCGTGAGCAGGACGCTCGTCACCAGAACCCACACCAGCCCGAGCAGGAACGCGAAAAATCCCGCCGGCGTGTAGGAGGCGACGCCGAGCACGATGGCGCTCCAGCCCAGCCAGCCGGGAAGAGCTCCGTGGCGGACCGCGGAGATCCCTGTCGCGAGCAGGAACGTGGAAAACCCCACCGCGAACGGGATGAAGTAGTTGTAGGCGATCGCGTTCACCGCCTCAAGCGCGGTCGGATCGATGTCGTCGAACGACTCGGCCAGCCCGACCGAAAGCGTCGAGGCGACGGCGCCCCCGACCGCGAAGACGATCGCGCCGGCGAACGACACCGCGGAGAGCACGCCGCCCGGGCCCTCGGCCTCGCGCAGCACCTTTCGGATCCAGCCCGCGAAGAAAAGGAAGAAGACGACCGCGAGCCCTCCGAGGAAGCCGCTGATCAGAATTTGGTCCTCGTTGTCGGTGTAGTACTCGACCACCTCGTCGACGCCGTCGTTCGGATCGACTCCCTCGCCCGCGAGGATCAGCGTGATTGCGAGAAGGACCGCGAACACGATGCCGGTCGCCGGCGCAATCCAGTCGCTCGATCTGCGCATCGTGCCTGCTTCCATGAGGTCCCCTTTCGTTCGTTGACGGGAAGACGACCCTCTCACGCGGTCCCGTTCCGCGCAAGGCTCCTTTAGGGACCCTCGCGGGCGCGGCCGCGCTGGTAGTCGAGCTCGGTCGAGACGCCGAGTGCGGCGAGGGCGTCTCGCGCCTCGTCGAGGCTGCCGGCGCCGGCGACCGCCCGCGCCAGCGGCAGCTCGCGCTCGTGAGCGGTGAGCACGTCG
>JBOGZH010000154.1:0-2299 GCA_050697095.1 Solirubrobacterales bacterium | reverse complement strand
CCGCCGATCCCGCCACCCCCATCGGGGGCCGGCGTGGCCGGGGCTGGCGCCGACTCTTCCTCGGGCGCGGGGGCGGGCGCCACGGGCTCCTCGGTCGGCGCGGGAGCGACCGGCGCCGCGGGCTCCTCTACCGGTGGGGCATAGGTCTCGGTCGTCCCCGAGTCGTCCCCGTCGTCGGTCTTGTCCTCCTCCTCCGCCGAGCCGATGATCGACTCGTAGGCGATCACCACGTCGTGCCATATGTCGGCGGGATAGGTACCGCCGTCGACCGGCCCGCCGGAGTACTCGGTCTCCATCGGGGTGACGTCGTTGGGATGGCCGACCCACACGGCGGCGGTGATGTCCTCGGTGCCGCCGACGAACCAGGCGTCGCCGTTGTCGTCCGTCGTCCCCGTCTTGCCCCACGCGAAGTCGCCGGTCGCCGCGTTCTCTCCGGTCCCCGACGAGACCACTTCCTCGAGCAGGCCGACGGCGGTGTCGGATGCTCCGGCGTCCAGCACCTGCTCGGTCTGGACGTCGTTCTCGCCCGAGGACCCGGTCTTGTCCTCGACCGGCTCCTCGGTGTTGTCGCTGGTCGTGACCTTCATGATCCCCAGCGGTCCCTCGGTGGAGCCGGGCACGCTGTCCATCGTCCCCCCGATCCGCGCTCCGCTGCGCCCCAGGGTCGAGTAGGCGTACGCCATCTCCAGCGGCGAGACGCCCGTCTCGAGCCCGCCGAGAATCATCGCGGGGTTGGTCGAGATGTCGGTCTGGATCCCCATCTTCTGTGCCGTTCTGGCGATGTTCTTGACCCCGACCTGGAGCCCGAGCTCTGCGTAGACCGAGTTGTCGGAGGTGGTGGTCGCGCCGGCGATCGAGTTGGAGCCGTAGTAGGTGTCCTCGTAGTTCTTGACCTCGAACAGCTGCGGCTTGTTGGATCCGGGGGCCTTGAAGTTGAAGCTCTTCGGCTCGGAGCTGAACACCTCGTCCGGCGAGTGTCCCTGCTCGAGCGCGCCTGCCAGCGTGAACGGCTTCCACGAGGAGCCCGGCTGGCGGTGCCCGTTCGTCGCGAGGTTGAACGGCTCCTTCTCGTAGTCGGTCCCGCCCACCATCGCGAGCACGCCACCCGTGCGGTTGTCGATCACCACGACCGAGGCGGTCGGCTCGATCCCCGCGAGGGTCGAGTAGGCGACCTCCTCGACCGCCTGCTGGTACTCGAGGTCGAGGGTCGAGGTGATCTGGAGCCCGCCGCCGAACGCCTCGCCGGCGCCGTAGCGGTCGACGACCTGCTGGCGAAGCCAGGTGGTGAAGTAGGGCGAGTCCGAGTCCTCGTCGGGCGGGTCGATCTGCGAGGGCTTGGGGACCTTGGTCGCCGCGGATTCCTCGTACTGCTCGGGGGTGAGGAGGCCCTGGTCGACCATCTTGTCCAGCACCAGGTTGCGCCGATCGGTTGCGGTCTCGGGGTTGGCGCGCGGCGAATAGGCGCTCGGGGAGGAGATCATCCCCGCGAGGAGCGCGGCCTCCTCGGGGAGAAGCTGCGAGGCGCAGCGATTGCCCTCGTCGCCGCATCCGGGATGGTTCCAGCCGAAGTAGGTCTGGGCGGCGGCCTCGATCCCGTACGCGCCCTCCCCGAGGTAGATCGAGTTCAGGTACTCGGTGAGGATCTTGTCCTTCGACCAGTGCCTCTCGAGCTGGTACGCGAGCGCCGCCTCGCGCAGCTTTTGGAACACCGTACGGCTGTCCTGGGCGCGGAGCGCGTTCTTGACGAACTGCTGGGTGATCGTCGATCCGCCCTGGACCGTGTTCTGCTGCAGGACGTCCTGGACGACCGCGCGGCCGATCCCCTGATAGTCGACGCCGCGGTGCTCGTAGAAGCGCTGGTCCTCGACCGCTACGACGGACTGCTTGACGGTTTGGGAGACGTCCTCGGAGTGGACGATGATCCGCCGCTCGTTCCCCGTCAGGGTGGCGATCTGCGTGCCGTTGCGATCCAGGACGACCGAGTTCTGCGCGTTCTTGTACTGCTCGCGGTTCTCGAGCGCGGGGAGGTCCTGGGTGACCGACATCATGATCCCGAAGAACCAGGAGACCATCGCCAGGAGGGCAATCCCCATGAGGACGAGCACCAGGCGCAGCTTCTTGAGACGCGGCCGCCCGCCCTCTCCGCTGGGTGGGCGCGGGCCCGGGGGAGGGGGGAGTGCCGGCGTGCGGCGCCACGGCGGGCTGATCCCGCCGCCGCGGGCGCGGCGGGGTGTCGCAACGTCGGCGCCTGCGCCGTTCCCCTCGCGGAGGGAGCGCAGGCTGTCGCCGGCGCGGGTGC
>JBOGZH010000153.1:0-1675 GCA_050697095.1 Solirubrobacterales bacterium | reverse complement strand
CCTCGCAGCCGATCCCGGTCGGCCACGGCCAGCTGCGCCGCGGATTCGTCGTCAGCTCGTGCTCGGGCTACTCGCGCGCCGGCGCCGGTGCGCTGATCTTCTCCAAGCAGTCCCCCGACGTGCTTTGGGGCATGAGCCGCTGCCTGACCGCGCTCGGGGCGCTGCCGCGCAAGGCGGTCTGGGACCGCGAGGGGGCGATCCACCGCGGCGGCGGCCAGCCCACCGACGCCTTCGCCGCCTTCTGCGGCTCCTTCGGGCTCGGCTGGGTGATCCTCGATCGGGGCGACTGCCAGGCCAAGGGGATGCTCGAGCGCCTGCACGACTTCATCGAGCGCAGCTTCGAGCCCGCCCGCGCCTTCGCCAACGAGCTCGACTTCCAAGACCAGCTCGACCACTGGTTTTCAGAGCGCGCCAACGTGCGCCTTCACCGCGGCATCCGCGCGGTGCCCGCCGAGCGCCTCGCCTGCGAGCGCGAGGTGATGCGCCCGTTGCCGCAGGCGCTGCCCGATCTCGACCGCCGCTTCTTCACCCGGGTCGCCGCCCAGCCCTACCTCAGGTGGGACACCAACGACTACTCGCTCGATCCCCGCCTCGCCGGGCGTCGGGTCGAGGTCCGGATCTCCCAGCGCGAGGTGAGCGCGGTGGCACTCGACACCGGCGAGCTCGCCGCCCGCCACCGCCGAAGCTTCGCCAAGCACCTGACCTTCACCGACCCGGCTCACCAGGCCGAGCTCGATCGCCTGCGGGGAGAGCGCAAGCGACGCCACCGCGAGCCCGAGGTCGAGACCCGCCCCCTGGAGCGCTACGACCGCCTGATCCCGGCATGACGAAGACCTCGGAGCTCGCCCACCTGTTCCGAAGCCTGAAGGCGCCGGCGGCGGCGCGGGCATTGCCGAAGCTCGCCGAGCGGGCCCGCTCCGAGGAGTGGTCCTACGAGCGCTTCGCGGAGGCCCTGCTCTCCTCGGAGGTCGCCTCGCGGGAGTCCCACGGCGGCGAGGGGAGGATCAAGCGGGCGCGCTTGCCGGCCCGAAAGACCCTCGAGGAGTTCGACTTCACCTTCCAGCGCTCGGTCAAGAAACAAGTCGTCGAGCACCTCGGCCAGCTCGATTTCCTGCATGCCCGCGAGAACGTGGTGATGCTGGGCCCGCCGGGGACCGGCAAGACCCACCTGGCGATCGCGATCGGGATCCGGGCCTGCCTCGCCGGCCAGCGCGTCCAGTTCGCGACCGCGACCGAGTGGGTGGCGAAGCTCGGCGAGGCGAAGCGACAGGGTGGCCTCGAGGCCGAGCTTCGCCGCCTCAGCTTCGTCCCCCTGATCGTCGTCGACGAGGTCGGCTACATCCCGTTCGACCCCGCGGCCGCGAACCTGATGTTCAGCTTGGTCTCGGCCCGTTACGAGCGCGCGAGCATGATCGTCACCTCAAACAAGCCGTTCTCGGCCTGGGGCGAGATCTTCGGCGACGAAGTCACCGCCACGGCGATGATCGACCGGCTCGTCCACCACGCCGAGATCCTCTCGCTCAAGGGCGACAGCTACCGGCTTCGCGACAAGGACCTGGGCTCGCCGCCTCCGGCGCGGGACTGATCGCCGCGCCCGCTCCGTTCGCCCTCCGGGCTTCGCTCCGCGGGCGCGCTACCAGGCTTCAGGGGGGTCAGTTTTCAACCGGCGCAAAGG
>JBOGZH010000152.1:0-13587 GCA_050697095.1 Solirubrobacterales bacterium | reverse complement strand
GGAGTGGCGCGAGGGGGAGCAGGAGCGCGGGTTCACGATGGAGCTCGCGCGCGACGTCACCGGAGACGACCCCGACCTGCTGCTCGCGATCGCCTTCGACCGCGACGACGAGCCCGCCGGCTTCCTGCGCCTCGTGCCGTGCTACGGGGAAGACCCGGGCTACTCGCTCGACCTGATGCGACGCTGCCCCGACGCGGTGAACGGGACCACGGAGTTCCTGATTGCGAGCTCGGCGCTCGCGCTGGGGGCGCAGGGCTTCCACCGCCTGTCGATGAACTTCGCCGTCTGGGGGCGGCTGTTCGACGTGAGCCGCGGCCTGGGGCCCGGCGAGCGGGTGGAGAAGGCGATCGCGAAGGCGCTCAACCCGTTCTTCCAGATCCAGTCGCTGCGCGACTTCAACCGCAAGTTCAGCCCCGAGTGGCTGCCGCGCTCGATCGTGATCGAGGACCCGGCGGCGCTGCCGCGCGTGGGCGCGCTGTACGCGACGGTGGAGGGGTTCCTGAGGGTGCCGCTCGTCGGCCGCCTGCTGGTGCCGAGCGTTCCCTCGGACGGCCGCGGCGCGAAGTGAGCCTCGGAGATCTCACCGCGAACCTCGTATACGCGGCCTCTGGCGCCGCGGTCGTCGACACCACGGTCGTCGCCGGCCGGGTACTCATGCGCCGCGGCGAGATCGAGGGCGGGGACGAGATCCGCGAGCGCGTCGTGGAGCGCGCGCGACGCCTGGGCATCACCTGAGCGACGGCCCGCCCCCTCCCTCGACAAGTGGTCGATTCGGTAGTCCATGGAGTACCGAATGCATCAGTCCTGGCCCAGGAGCCGCATCGCAACGGCGCGTGGCGCGGACGTGCGCGGGTTCATATTGAACCTGCGCGTGGGTGAAGCGCAGAGGTGTAAGGCCGGACGCGGTGTGCGCCTGGTCTCGCACGCGATCGGCGGCCTGCTGTGCCGGCGTGCGGTGGTAGCGCAGGCCGTCGGTCTCGACGACAAGACCGATGTCGGACCAGTAGAAGTCGACCCGGAAGCCGTTCAACATGCGCTGGGTCTGGGGCACGGGGAGGCCGGCTTTGCGCGCGATGGGCAGGAAGCGGCGCTCGAGCTCGGAGTCAGTGAGCACGAACGTCCGGCGTTCGAGCGTCTGGCGGAGCGCCGCCACGCCTCGTCGCCCACTCAGGTCGGCGATCGCCGACCTGAGCGCCTCCGGGTCGGTCAAGCCGCGTTTGTCCGCCTCGTTGATCGCTGCCTCGAGCCGCCTTCGCCCCAGACGCGGGGCGATGTCCACCATTGTGCACACGGGTGCGGTGACGGGGATGCCCTCGCGCTCGGTCACGTCCTCCGCGGTGAGCGCAGCGCGACGATGGGCCACGATGCCGCTGCGACGGCGTCTAGCGCGCGCGGGCACCGAGAGTTCGATGCGTCCCGGCATTTCGCGGCCGATCTCCCACAGCGCGGCCGCGCTGCCGTGGCTAAGGACGGCACGTGGCCCGCAGCTGAGCACCGCCGCCATCCAGCGTCCGCACCGGGTGACTTGCGGTCGCCCCACCGCGTACACGCCGCGCGAAAGGGGATGAAGGCGCCCTTTCGCAAAACGATGCTTGATCGCCTGGGGGGTGGAAGCCGAGGTCGAGAAGCTGCGCTCGAGTGACGACTCCGTGCTGCCCTTCCGCGAGCGCCCCCAGCCGGCCCGCCCGGCGCGAATGATGCTTTTGGTAGCCCATCGACTACCAAATGCTTCAGGCACGACGATTCACCCCCCTTCGCGGCGACGTGCAGCGTGCGAGCTAGCTCTTCGATCCCGACCAGGATCGGGCTGTAAGACTCGGCCGCTTGCGCACCCACCTGACAGGCCGCATCGCGCTCGGGTACGGGCTCGTGCTCGCGGCGGTGACGATGTGGTCGCTGAACGCGAGCATCGCGCGCACGCTGCTCGACGACGGGGTAAGCGCGGCGCGGCTCTCGGAGCTGCGGGCGCTCGGGTCCTGGCTGTTCATCCTCGCGCTCGTCATCGCCCTGCGCCCGCGCCTGCTCCGCGTCGAGCGCAGCGAGATCCCCAACCTCGCCTTCCTCGGCGTCGCCGGGATCGGCGCCGTCTACCTCACGTACTTCGTCGCGATCGAGCGTCTGCAGATCGGCGTCGCGCTGACGCTCGAGTACCTGGGGCCGCTGCTGCTCCTGTTGTGGCTCTGGCTCGCCCGCGGCCGTCGCCTTTCGCCCCGGTTGTGGGGCGCGATGGCGGTGTCGCTGGTCGGAATCTTCCTCGCCGTGCGCGCGTACGATCTCGGCGCGCTCGATGCGCTGGGGGTCGGCGCCGGGCTCGCCGCGGCCGTCAGCTTCGCGATCTACCTCGCCGGCTCCGAACGGGCGGGTGAGCGCAACTCGCCGGCGACCACGCTCGTGTGGGCGTTCGGGTTCGCGACCCTGTTCTGGCTCGTCGTCCAGCCGCCGTGGACCTTCCCGTTCGACCAGTTCTCCGACACCGAGAACCGGCTCCTCGGGCTGGCCGTGATCGTGATCGGGACGCTGCTGCCGTACGGCTGCCTGGTCGCGGCCGTGCGCCACGTGCCCGCGGCCCGGGCGGGCGTCGTCGCCACCCTCGAGCCGGTGCTCTCGGCGCTCTTCGCCTATCTGATCCACGACGAGGGGCTCGCCGCGGTCCAGATCGCGGGCGGGGCGATGGTTCTCGCGGCGGTCGTCTGGGTACAGACTCAGCGCCCCGACTTCGCGGCCGAGACGGTCTCGGACCGGGAGACCGCTCCGCCCTCCGGGGGGCTTGTTGGGGGGCGGGAGCGGGTATAGATTCGAGCAATAGAAAGGGAGGCATCACGTGCACGCGAGGGTTACGACAATGGAAATGGATCCCGCCAAGCTCGACGAGGCGGTCGCTCAGCTAGAGGAGCAGGACCTGCCGACGTGGAGGGGCCTCGACGGCTTCAAGGGCTTCACCCTGCTGGTCGACCGCAAGAGCGGCAGGATCGTCGGGACGAGCTACTGGGCGACCCAGGAGCAGATGCAGAACAGCGAGGATGCTGTGACGGAGTCGCGGCAGCGCGCCGCCGATGTCGGCGGCGCGGCGGACCCGCCGCAGGTCGACCGCTTCGAGGTAGCGCTCGACACGTTCGTCAGGTAGATCCCAGGGCGTAGATCTCGCCCATCTTGCGCCGCATCTGGTCGAGGTAGGGCTCGACGGAGAGCGGCGCGCCGCACAGGCGCTCGATCATCTCCGCCGGCGTGAGCTTGCCCCCGTGGCGGTAGAGGCGGTCGCGGAGCCAGTCGCGAAGCGGCTCCAGCTCTCCGCGCTCGAGCTGCGCCGCCAGGTCCGAGAGGTCCGGCTCGGCGAGGGCCCAGATCTGCCCCGCGATCACGTTGCCGAGCGAGTAGGTGGGGAAGTAGCCGAACGAGCCCGCCGCCCAGTGGACGTCCTGGAGCACCCCGCGGGCGTCGTCGGGGACCTCGATCCCGAGGTACTCCCGCGTGCGCTCGTTCCACGCCTCGGGGAGGTCGGCCAGCGCGAGGCGGTCCTCGAAGATCTCCAGCTCGAGCTCGAAGCGCAGCGCGATGTGGAGGTTGTAGGTGAGCTCGTCGGCCTCCATCCGGATCAGCGTGGGCTCGACCCGGTTCGCGGCCCGGTACAGACCTTCGGCGTCGACGTTCGCAAGCTGCTGGGGGAACGCCTCGCGGAGGCGCGGGTGGATGCGATGGAGGTAGGGGCGGCTGCGGCCGACCCAGTTCTCCCACGTGCGGCTCTGCGATTCATGAAACCCGAGCGAGACGGGACGGCACAGGGGCGTGCGCCGCAGGTTCGGGTCGATCCCGTTCTCGTAGATCCCGTGGCCGGCCTCGTGCAGCGCCGACCACAGCGCGGAGCCGAGGTAGGTCTCGTCGTAGCGGGTGGTGAGCCGGATGTCGGTGGTGGCGATCGAGGTCGCGAACGGGTGCACGGTCGTGTCGAGCCGCCACGAGCCCTGATCGAGGGGGAGGTCCGCGACGAGCCCGCGCACCAGCTCCCGCTGGGCGTCGATCGGGAACGCTCCGTGCAGGCACGAGGAGTCGACGGCGTCGGCACGCTCGGCGATCGCCGCGACGAGCGGGCGCAGTCCCTCGCGCAGGTCGTCGAGCACCGGGCGGGTCTCCGCGGTGGTGGCGTGAGGCTCGAAGTCGTCGAGCAGCGGGTCGTAGGGATGATCGGCGCCGTCGAAGCACTCGGCGTAGCGGCGCTTGAGCTCCACGTTGCGCTCCAGGTGGGGGAGGAACGCTCCGAAGTCCGAGCCGCCCCTCGCCTCGATCCACGCCCGCTCTGCGAGCGACGCGGTGCGGGCGATCTCGGCCCGAAGCTCGGACGGGACGCGGCGGGCCTTCTCCCACTCGCGCGTCGTCACCCGGACCATGCTCGCCTCGTCGGAGTCGTAGGGGAGCTCCTCGGCCGCGGGGCGAAGCTCGTCGAGCAGGGAGCCGAGGGCATTGGAGGACAGGCGCTGGTGGCGAACGCGGGTCAGCGTCGCGAGCTGCTCGGCGCGGCTCTCGGCGCCGCCGGGCGGCATGTGGGTGCGCTCGTCCCAGGCGAGCAGCGCCCGCGCGCGGCCGAGATCGCTGATCTCGGCGACTCGCTGGAGGAGCTCCCGGTAGCGGCCGTTCATTGGCGCCACACTAACCTCCGCCCGTGCGTGTCGGGACCTTCCGAGGCCAGGCCGGCGAGACCTTCGTCGGCGAGCTCGACGGGGAGACGGTTCACCGCCTCTCGGCGCCTTCGATGCTCGCCTGGCTTGCGGGCGAGGGCCGAGAACGAAACGGGGAGGAGGCCGGGCTCGCCGAGCTGGCAGTCCTCGCCCCGGTACCGGAGCCGCCCAGCGTGCGCGACTTCTACGCCTTCGAGCGCCACGTCGCGGCCGGGTGGCGCCTGCGCGGGGCGGAGATACCCGAGCAGTGGTACGAGGCGCCGGCCTTCTACTTCTCGAACCCGGCGTCGATCGTCGGGCCGGGTCAGCCGGTGCGGCGTCCGGCCGCCACCGAGATGCTCGACTTCGAGCTCGAGACCGCGGCCGTGATCAGGGCGGACGAGCAGATCGCCGGCTTCACGCTGATGAACGACTGGTCGGCGCGCGACGTGCAGGCCGGCGAGATGACGGTGGGGCTAGGGCCGCACAAGGCGAAGGACTTCGCGACCAGCCTGGGGCCGTGGCTCGTCACCCCGGACGAGCTTCCCTACGAGAACGGTCGCCTTCGCATAGAGGCGTGGGTGACGGTGAACGGCCATGAGGTGGCTCGCTCCGACGCCTTCGAGAAGCATTTCGGCTGGCCCGAGATCGTCGCCCATGCGGCGCGCGACACGCGGCTGCGCCCCGGCGACGTGCTCGGGTCGGGCACGCTCGCCGGCGGCTGCCTGCGCGAGCTCGGCCCCCTCGACCTCGAAGACGGCCGCGGCGAGCGCTGGATCGAGCCGGGCGACGTCGTGGCCCTGCACGCCGCCGGCCTCGGCACTCTCGAGACGCCCATCGTCGATCAGTTGTAGTTGCTAAGCGCGATCGGTCAAGCCGTCGCTCTCAGCCGGCGCAGCGGACCGGGGCCGGTGGGGCAGGTATCACCGGCGCACCCCACGCGCTCGGCTCGCAGGCGCAACAGCTCGACCGCCTCCGCGGTGCGACGGAACGGAGTCGCCGCAACCGCGCCGGTCTGGATCCCGACGGCCGCCAAGGGCTCGCCGGCGGCCTCGGCGATCAGGTAGTCGTCGCTCGGGAGATGCGTCGAGTCGAGACCCGCCAGGCGACCAGCTTCGACGGGGCGCACGCCGGTGCGCCGCGTCGTCGCTGCGACGATCGCGAACGGTTACCGCTCGCCGGCGACCGACGCGATGCTGGAGATCCTGCAGGAGGTCAGCGCCGACTACCTCACCACGCGGCAGTCGCCGCTCGCGGCGGTGTCGTCTTAGCTAACCCGCGGCCCGCCCGCGGCGGCGAGGAGGGTGTGGTCGGAACCGGGAGACGCGACCAGGCTGACCCCCACCGGGAGACCGCCGACGGTCGCGAGCGGGAGCGAGACAGCGGGCGCCCCGGCGAGCGAGGCGAGGCAGCTCAGCCGGCCGGCGGCGACGCGGGCCTTCTGGCGGGCATCGGCATCGGCGTCCCGGGTCGGGGGCACGGTGCCCGTGGCCGGGATCACGAGCGTCTCGTTCGCGCTCAGGCGGCGAACGGGGGCGGCGACGGCCGCGGCTACGGGCTCGGCCCGTGCGACGTCGGCGGGAGCGATGCGGGCGGCATTCTCCATGCGCGCCGAGGCGTCGGGGCCCAGGGACGGGTGCGCCGCCTCCACCCAGGGGCCGAAGTTCCTCCACACCTCGGCGCCTGGAGGACGGTGAAGGCCTCCATCGCCGCGTCGAAGCCGGGCGTGTCACCGGACAGCAGCTCCACCGGCTCGAGGGTGGCTCCGAGGCTGTGCCCGAGGCGCTCGGTCGCAGCGCGCACAGCCTCGGCCACATCCGGATCGGCGACGGCGAGCGCGTCCGTGGCAATCAGCAGTCGGCGCGGAGGGTCGTCCCCGACCGCCGCCCGATTCCCGAGCAGGACGTCGGCGGCGCGGCGCAATGCGGCGGGCTCGCTCGCAAGCAGCCCCACCGTGTCGAAGCGCTGCGCGAGCGGGAGAACGCCGGCGGTCGAGATCGCGCCGTGGGTCGGGCGGAAGCCGTACAGACCGCAATAGGAGGCCGGTATGCGGGTCGAGCCGAGCGTGTCGGTCCCGATGCCCAGATCGCACAGACCACCGGCCGCCGCGGCCGCCGGACCGCTGGTTGAGCCACCGGGATCGCGGTCGGGGGCCGCGGGGTTGCGCGGCATCCCGTAGTGGACGTTGTCGCCGCTGACGCTGTAGGCGAGCTCGGCGCACTGCCCCTTCCCGGCGAGCCCGGCGCCCGCGTGTAGCAACGCCGCAACCGCCGTGGCGTGCGCCGGAGCGGGCCTCTGGGCGGCGCCCCAATCCGGGTTGCCCGCGCCGGTGATCGTGCCCGCGACGTCGATGACGTCCTTGGCGACCACCCGGACGCCCGACAGCGGCCCCACATCGCCGGACGGTACGACGGCCCCCGGGCTGTCCGGGACCAGGGCTCCGAGGTCGGGCATGGGGGTCATTCAACCGGCTGGGGCGAGGAACGGCGTGCTCCGTGCCGAATAGGGCCGCGAGGGGGCATGCCCGCCGGCGAATCCACCTCCCGCCTGATCCTGCGCACGGTGCTAATCGTGGTCGCGGTCGTAGTCGTGCTGTACGTGATCTACCTGCTGCGCAGGCCGATCAGCTGGCTGGTGATCGCGGCCTTCATCGCGATCGCGGTGGCCGGTCCGGTCAACTACCTGTCGCGGTGGATGAAGCGCGGGCTCGCGATCGCGGTGGTCTACATCACGCTGCTGCTGATCCCGATCGCGCTCGGCGCCCTGCTCATCCCCAGTCTCGTCACCCAGGGCGAGGACCTGGCGGACAACGCACCCGAGTACGCCCAGGACGTGACGGACTTCGTGAACGATAACGACACGCTTCGGAACCTCAACGACGACTACGACATCACGACCAAGATCCAGGAGGAGGCGGAGAAGCTGCCGTCGAAGATCGGCGACGCCGCCGGGACGCTGCGCGACATCGGGATCGGCTTCGTGAACTCGGTCTTCGCGGCGCTGACGATCTTCATCCTCAGCATCTTCATGGTCGGCGGAGGGAGGCGGTGGGTGGAGCGCTTCCTGGAGACGCGCGACCCCGACCAGAGGGAGCGCGTCGCGCGCGCGTTCGACCACATCGGCAACGCGGTCGGCAACTACGTCGGCGGCGCCCTGCTACAGGCGACGATCGCGGGCATCACCTCGTTCATCGTGCTGACGGTCCTCGGTGTCCCGTTCGCGGCGCCGCTGGCGCTCGTGGTCTTCTTCTTCGACCTGATTCCGCTCGTCGGCGCCACCCTCGCGGCAGTGCTGGTCGCGGTCGTCACGCTCTTCGTCAACTTCCCGATCGCGCTGATCGTGTGGGTGATCTACGCGATCGCCTACCAGCAGGTGGAGAACTACCTGATCCAGCCCCAGATCCAGCGACGGGCGGTCGCCGTGGAGCCGTTCGTCGTCCTCGTCGCGGTGCTGTTCGGGGGCACGCTGTTCGGGATCATCGGCGCGCTGCTGGCGATCCCGGCGGCGGCTTCGCTCCAGATCGCGATCCGCGAGTGGATGCTGTACCGGCGCGAGGTCGCGATCCCGGCCGCCGAGTCGCCGGCGGGCGGCCAGGCCCCCGCCGGCTGAGCACTAGGCGGCGCTCGGGGCCTCGCGCGGGGCGCCCGTCTCGTCGAGCCCCTCGCGCAGCTCGCGGACCTTGCGCCGGTATGCGCCCTCGTCGCCGTCCAGCAGGTGGGCGCCCCAGCGAACCCCGTTGTGGACGTGGGGAACCTCGTCGGCGAGCAGGTAGTCGAACACCATCGCGACCTTCTCCTGGCCGCGCTCGGTGAGCACCTCGCGACGGCGGGAGTGCCGCCACATCGCCTTCTGCTCGCTGGTGCTGTTGAACAGCGCGAGGCGGCCGAGCAGGTCGTGCGCGTAGATCGACCTGAAGTAGGAGAAGGTGACCGGGTAGTCCCCCCACCGGCAGCCGAGCTCGGTCGGCATCAGCATGTGGTGGACCTTCGCGTGGCGCATCTCGTCCCACGTCTGGCGCGCCATGTCGACGTGGAAGTCCCACGGCATCTCCGGGTACTCGTGCGAGTTGAGGGCCATCAGCTCGGCGGCGGTGAGCTCGGCGTCCATCAGCCCGTGGAAGAAGTGGCGCTGCTCCTCGGGCTCAATCGGGACGTGGTTGAGCTCGGGGTCGTTGATGTACAGCTCCTGGGCGAGAAACGGGTCGCCCTCCTCGGTCACCTCGACGAACTCGTCGCGGACGGGGGCATCGATGCCAGGCATCACCGGGAGCGCCCGCGGCTCCCCCTTGAGCTCGATCGGGAGCGCCCCCAGGTCCTCGATCCGGCGCGCCCCTCGGACTGAGAACTGAGAACTGAGAACTGAGAACTCCTCGACATGCCCCTCCTGCCTCGCGAGCACCTGGCTGAGCAGCCTCAGCGACGGCTCGTCCGACACCGGATCGAGCCGCTCGAGGTGGATCCGGATCGCGGCGATCAGCAGCGGCTTCGCCTCTCCGTAGGCGGCCTCGAAGTACTCGTCCGGGCTCCCGGCGGCCTCGATCCGCTCAAGCAGGGCGGTGAGCTCCTCGCCGGGCGTCCCCGGGTACTCGCTCGGGTGGCGGAGCTCGTACAGCCGCCGCCTCACCTTGGAGATCGCTCGCGCGTCGTCGTGGAGGTGGTCGGAAAGCCCGTACTTGGTCTCGAAGTCGCCGACCAGCGGGAGCCACCCGCAGGAGAGGTGGACCAGCTCGCGCAGGACGTGGAAGTAGTTCGAGAACCGGATCGCGTTCTCGTCCACCTCGTATCCGCGCCGGAGCGGCTCAACCGGCAGGGCCATACGCCTCCTCCTGCTCCACGGCCTCCTCCTCCGCCATCAGGGGCTGCTTATGGCGGCCGACGACGCTCGGGAGCAGGCCGCCGCCGGCGGAGACGTTGATCACCGCCCGGTCGGAGATCCGCGTGATCATCCCCGCGTAGCGCCCCCCGATCCCGAACGGGTTGATGTTGAAGCGCTTCAGCCGCATCTGGACGTGCCCGTCTTCCACAGTGGGAAACATCTCCTCCGGGACGGGCACGTACTCCTGGACGACGAAGTCGCCGTGCTCGGCGTGCTCCTCGATGATCCGATCCCAGCGCCCGTGCTCGGTCTCGATCCCGAGCCACACGTCGTGACCGCCGTACTCCGACGCGGGCTTCAGCACGAGCCGGGTCCGGTTGTCGGAGACGAACTCGAGCAGGTCGACGACCCACTCGCCGTAGGTGACACGACCGGGACGGAGGATTCGCGTCCACGGAATCGTGGCCGCTATCACCTCCGCCTCGCGCGGCTGCACCAGATGCGCAAAGCGGGGGTCGTCGAGGAGCGCGAACAGCTTCTTGTTGTTCGCCACCCGCGCGCGCGGCGGATTGACCACGCAGACGGTCCCGTCGCGAAGCGCGGCGGTGAGGTCGCCCTCCTCGAGGTCCTCGATCAGGGCGCGCCGGTAGACGAGGTGGACCTCCTCGCCGCCGGCGCGCAGCGCGGAGCCGTCGTACTCGAGCGCGTCGGTCGTCGCGTGGGTGGCCTCGAGCCCCGCCTCCTGCGCTGCGCGGCAGATGATCCGGAACTCGGGCACCGACGGGCTCCCGGGGCGGTCGATCAGGGCGAGGCGGGGGCGCTCGGGTAGCCCGGGCCGGGAGCTCCGCCGGGTCGAGTAGGCGTCGAGAAGCGTGTCGATCAGGACCGGGAGCATCGGCGTGTACGCGGTGTCGAACTCGGCCTCGACGCGGGGGAGCTCGATCGCCTCGCGCAGCCCCTCGTGGAGGACGTCCGTGTAGCCGATTCCGGCCGGCGAGTCGGCGTTGAACTCGAGGAACTTGACCTCGTAGCCTGAGAGGAACGCATCGAGGCGGCAGATTCGGAGCGGCCGCGGGTAGCCGGGATCGACCCCGACCAGGGCGTCCTCGAATCGGGGAAGCTGGAGCTCCTCGCGCAGGCGGGCGTCCTCGGGGTAGGCGTCGCAGAACCGGTTCAGCACCACGCAGAGGCACTCCACCGCGCGACGGACCCTGCTCATCTGGCGCGGGGAGACGAAATGGGGCATGAGCACGAACGGGATCGTGTGCCCGTCGAAGACGACGTCGTGTCCGGCGAGCCAGCGCTCGATCCCGGCCTCGAGCTCCGCGCACCCGTCACCGAGCTTCGAGAGCTCGACCAGGTGCTGGAGCTTGAGGTTGTTGACGTGATCTATCACCCGCCCCGTCTCCCGTTCTCCGCCACGGGGCGGTCGAGGAGGGTGGAGAGGACGATCTGGGTCTCGGTGCGGAGCACGCCGTCGGTGTCGCGGATCCGCTCCAGCGCCCGCTCCAGATGCTCGTTGTCCTCCGCCCGCAGGTGGACGATCGCGCTCGGCGCCCCGGCGACCGTGTACGCGGCCTCGACCTCGGGATGCTCCCTCACCGCGTCGCGCACCTCGGCGCCCGACATCCCGCCCTCGCAGAACAGCTCCACGAAGGCGTGCGCGTGCCACCCGAACGCGGAGTGGTCGACGGTCGTCGTGTAGCCCTTGATCACGCCGTCGCCCTCGAGCCGGTCCACCCGGCGCTTGACCGCGGGGGCGGACAGCGACACGCGGTCGCCGATGTCCTTGAACGATCGCCGGGCGTCCTCCCGCATCAGCGCAACGATTCTCTGGTCAATCGGGTCCATTTCTCTCCCCATACCCCGAATACGCAACGAATCAGGCTTGAACGGCGGACTGAACAGGTGAATCATAAACGCTACCGGCGACGCGTGCAAGCCGCGGCCGCGAACCAGGAGGAGAGCAATGGAGACGCGCACGATTCCCGAGCCGACGACGAAGGCCGCGGACGAGATGCCGCTGCTCGGAATCGACCACGTGGAGATGTACGTCGGCAACGCCGCTCAGGCGGCGTACTGGTTCACCCACGCGCTGGGCCTCCGTCACACGGCCTACGCGGGGTTGGAGACCGGGGTTCGCGATCGCTCGTCCTACGTCGTCGAGGGCGGCCGGATCCGCTTCGTGCTCACCGCCGGGCTGCATGGCGGGACCGAGCTCAGCCGCCACGTCGCCGAGCACGGCGACGGCGTGAAGGTCGTGGCGCTGTCGGTCCCGGACGCCGAGCAGTCCTACCGCGTGGCGGTCCGGCGGGGCGCGCGGGGGCTCCAGGAGCCGCACGAGGTCTCCGATGAGCACGGCACCGTGCGCCTGGCGACGATCGGCACCTACGGGGAGACCGTCCACACGTTCGTGGAGCGCAACGGCTACCGCGGCCCGTTCATGCCCGGGTACGAGCTCGTGAGCGGGGGCACGCCCGAGGCCGGGTTGCTGGCCGGAGTCGATCACGTGGTGGGGAACGTCGAGCTGGGGCGGCTCGAGGAGTGGGTCTCCTACTACGAGCAGGTATTCGGGTTCACGGAGATGATCCACTTTTCCGATCGCGACATCAACACCGAGTACTCGGCGCTGATGTCGAAGGTGATGGCCGACGGCAAGGGCCGGATCAAGTTCCCGATCAACGAGCCCGCCGAGGGGAGGCGGAAGTCGCAGATCGAGGAGTACCTCGAGTTCTACGGCGGAGCCGGCGTCCAGCACGTGGCGGTGTCCACAACCGACATCGTCGGAACGGTCCGCGAGCTACGCGACCGCGGGGTCCGGTTCCTCTCCACGCCGGACAGCTACTACGAGGAGCTGCCCGACCGGATCGACGAGATCGAGGAGGACCTCGGGGATCTTCGCGAGCTGGGCATCCTCGCCGACCAGGACGACGAGGGCTATCTGCTCCAGATCTTCACGAAGCCGATCGGCGACCGCCCGACCATGTTCCTCGAGGTGATCGAGCGCCACGGCGCGCGCGGATTCGGCGAGGGCAACTTCAAGGCCCTGTTCGAGGCGATCGAGCGCGAGCAGGAGAGCAGGGGGAACCTGTAATGAGATACCACCAGCTAGGCCAGGTCCCGCGCAAGCGCCATACGCAGTTCCGCGACAACGGGCGGCTGCTCGTGGAGGAGGTGCTCGGTTTCGAGGGCTTCAGCGGCAACGAGTCGATTCTCTATCACCTCCAGTCGCCGTGCCGGATCTCCGAGGCGGGCGAGTTCGAGCGGATCGAGCAGGAGGAATGGGTCCCGGACGCCCACGTTCACCGCCACCTGGAGACCGGCGGGCTGGCGCCCGGGGGCGATCCGCTCACGGGGCGGCGCGCGCTGATGTGGAACGGCGACCTGGAGGCGGCGATCTGCAAGCCGGAGACCGAGACGGAGGCCTTCTACCGCAGCGGCGACGGCGACGAGCTCTTCTTCGTGCACGAGGGGAGCGGGACCCTGGAGACCGTGTTCGGCAGCGTGCCGTTCCGTCAGCACGACTACATCTATGTGCCGCGCGGGACCACGTACCGGTTCTCGCTCGATGGAACGCCGCAGCTATGGCTCGTGTTCCATACGCCCGGCGAGATCGAGACCCCGAACCGGTACCGAAACCGGTACGGGCAGCTGCTCGAGCACGCGCCCTACTCCCAGCGCGACTTCCACCCGCCCGAGGAGCTGGCGGTCCACCGCGACGGCGGCGAGCACGAGCTGATCCTCCGCGTGCGCGGCGGCCTCCAGCACTACACGCTGGACTACCACCCCTTCGACGTAGTGGGGTGGGACGGGTACGTGTACCCGTACACCTTCAACGTCCACGACTTCGAGCCCCGCACGGGCCGGCTGCACCTTCCGCCGCCGACCCACCAGACCTTCCAGGGCCCGAACTTCGTGATCTGCTCGTTCTGCCCCCGGGAGCTGGACTACGACCCCGAGGCGGTCCCGCTCCCCTACCACCATTCCAACGTGCACTCGGAGGAGGTCATCTACTACGTCTCCGGCGAGTTCGGGAGCCGCAAGGGGATCGAGGTCGGCTCGGTCACCGTCCATCCCTCGGGGCTCCCCCACGGCCCCCAGCCGGGGCTGGTGGAGAAGTCGC
>JBOGZH010000151.1:0-13883 GCA_050697095.1 Solirubrobacterales bacterium | reverse complement strand
GGATGAAGATCGCCGACATCGACCTGATCGAGATCAACGAGGCTTTCGCCTCTGTCGTCGCGGCCTGGCGGCGCGAGCTCGATCCCGACATGGACCGGGTCAACGACAACGGCGGCGCGATCGCGCTCGGCCACCCGCTCGGCTCGACCGGCGCGCGGCTCCTGACGACGCTCCTGCACGAGCTGGAGCGCTCGGACAAGGAGCTCGGCCTGGTGACGATGTGCTGCGGTGGGGGCCTGGGCACCGGAACGATCATCCAGCGAGTCTGAGCCTCAGCGACGCAGACGAGCATCTCCGCAGCGCCGATCGGGTGCTGCGACGGTTGATCGACGACGGAGGGCCGATCGACCCCGCCACCGATCGGCGCGGCAGCCGGCCGGACGCCTACGAGGCGATCGCGCGCGCGATCGTCGGCCAGCAGCTCTCGACCAAGGCCGCCGGTTCGATCTGGGAGAAGCTCCAGGCCGCCTTCGGCGGCCGTACCCCGGCGCCGCCTGAACTGCTCACCGCGGAGGAGAGCGATCTGCGCGGGGCGGGACTGTCGCGCGCCAAGGTCGGGTTCCTGCGCGACCTCGCGACCCGCATCACCGATGGCGAGCTGGACCTGGAGCGGCTGCCCGAGCTCGCCGACGAGGACGTGGTCGCGGCCCTGATCGAGGTCCACGGGGTGGGGAGCTGGACGGCCGAGATGTTCCTCATCTTCCACCTCGGCCGGCCCGACGTGCTCTCCACCGGCGATCTCGGCATCCGCCGGGCGGTCGAGCGCGCCTACGGCCTCGAGGGGCTTCCCGCCCCCGCCGAGCTGGAGCGGATCGCAGAGCCATGGCGCCCGCATCGCACGCTCGCCTGCCTCTACCTGTGGCGCTCGCTTGCGAATGCCCCCGCCTAGATCTGCGTCGAGACCAGCCGCTCCAGCCTGGCGATGTCGCGGAGCGGCGCGCCGTGCCCGACGCAGATGAGCGACGGGCGCAGGTCGAGCAGCTTGCGGATCGAGCGGCGGTTCTCCTCCGGATCGCGGGTGAAGGTGTCGGGCGGCTCCTGAACCCCCGGAATCCCGGTGAACACGTTCATCGTGTTGATCACGTCGCCGGCGATCGCCACCCGGTCGGTGTCGCGGAAGAAGATCACTTCGCCCCGCGCGTGCCCCGGCGCGTGGATCACCCGGAACCCGGCGACCTCGTCGCACTCGCTCAGCACCCGGTCGACCTTGCGCGGCGGCCCCTCCCAGAAGCGGTGGATCAGCCTGTTGACCACGCCGTCGGGGTTGTTCTCCTGCGTCGGGCGCCGGCCCTCCATCGCGTCGACGTCGTCGGCGTGGCAGGCGAGCGGCACGCCTCGCGCCTCGCACACCTGTTCCACGGCCCCCTGGTGGTCGGGGTGGACGTGGGTGAGCGCGACCAGCGACAGGGGGCGGTCCTCGATCTGGCGCAGGATGCGGCGCCCCGCGAGCCGGGTTGCGGTGTCGATCAGCACGTCCTCGGCGAGGTAGACGTTGATGCCGTTCGGGGGAAGCCCCCGCAGCTGCCACAGGTCGGGAGCGAGCTGCTTCAAGCCGGCGGAGCATAATCTCGTCGATGAGTGCGGGGACGAGCGGGCCCGAGGCGTTCAAGGCCTTCGAGGCGGAGGGATGGGACCGGCGCGCCGGGACCTACGGCGAGATGCTGGGGACGATGACGGCCCGCGTCGCCGAGCCGCTTCTCGACGCGGCGGGCGTGCGCCACGACATGCGGGTGCTCGATCTCGCCACCGGGCCGGGCTACGTCGCGGAGCGGGCGGCCGCCCGGGGAGCGCATCCGATCGGGGTCGACATCGCGGAGGGAATGCTCGAGCTCGCCCGGGCGCGCCAGCCCGAGCTGGAGTTCCGCTGGGCGGACGCCGAGGAGCTGCCGTTCCAGGCCCGCAGCTTCGAGGCCGTGGTCGGCGGCTTCGTCCTCAACCACCTGCCGAGCCCGGAGCGAGCGATGCAGGAGTCGGTGCGGGTGCTGTCGCCGGGCGGGTCGGTCGCCTTCTCGGTCTGGGACCGCCCGGAGCGAAACCGCCTGATGGGGGTTGTCTCCGACGCGGTCGGGGACATGGGGGTCGAGCCGCCACGCGAGGTCGCCGAGGGCCCCGATCCCTATCGGTTCTCCGACGACACCGAGTTCGAGGCGCTGCTCGAGGCAGCGGGATTCGAGGAGGTCGAGGTCGAGACCGTCACCCTAACGCTGACCGTCCCCGACACGGATGCGTTCTGGGATGGGTTCATGGGCTCGAGCGTGCGCATCCGCGCCGCGATCGACGCCCAGCCCGAGGCTGTGCGCGGCCGTATCCGCGAGGCGCTCGAGCATCGAGTCGAGCCCCATCGCCACGAGGACGGACTGGAGATTCCGGCCGTGGTCAAGCTCGCCTCCGGCAGGCGCTAGCCGGCCAGCCTCGCGCCGACGAACTGGACCATTCCGGCGAGGCGCTGGTGGATCTCGCCGTAGCCGCGTTCCTGGAGGGCGGCGACGATCTCGTCGGACTCGAACAGGCGCATGCCGCTGGCGCGCTCCATGATCGGCTTCAGCGGGGGGAGGGTGACCTGGCGGCGCACCGAGGTCATGATCGCGATCCGGCCCCCCGGCGCGAGGACCCGCGTCAGCTCGCCGATGGCCGCGAACGGCTCGGCGAACAGGTGCAGTGCCGCGAAGCAGCACACCGCGTCGAAGCCGTCGTCCCGGAACGGAAGCTCCTCGCCGCCGGCGCGGATCAGGGCGAGGTTGCGAAGCTCGGAGCGCTCGAGCTCCTCGGCGGCGCGCTCCAGCATCGTCGTCGAGGCGTCGACGCCGACGACGAGGCCGGTCTCGGTCACGGCGCGCGCGAACCCGCGTGAGAAGTTCCCCGTCCCGCAGGCGAGGTCGAGCACGGTGTCGCCGTGCGATAGCGCCATCAGCAGCCGCGCGATCCGCACCTCCTCGTCCATCCCGGGCCCGGTGATCCCCTTCGCGACCCGGCCCAGGGCGGGGCGCCACCAGCGCTCGTAGATCCGCGGCACGAGACTCGTGGTCATCAGATCCTGGGTGGGGCCGGTGGAGGGTAGGTCGGCCGGGAGCAGGTCGATATACCCACCGTCGACGCCCACCTCGGCCGCCCGCCGGGCGGCGTCCGGGAGCATCAGCCCGCGCGCCCGCTCCAGCGCGTCGCTCGCCGCGCTCACCTCCATCTCTACTCCCCTGTCTCCAGGGGGCCGATGCCGCGCGGGTCGCCGCTGTGCTCCGCGAGCCTCTCGAGGCGGAGGATCTGTTGCTCGCCCTCGATCCGGGCCGCGTGGTCGGCGGGGAGGGGGTCGATCAGCCGCCTGATCCGGTTTCGGACCTGAAGCGCGAAGTGCGGGGTCACGGGCCCCGCGAGCGCGCGGATGTCCTCGGCGCTCACCTCGTGGGAGGGGTCGATCCGGCTCGCCTTCTCGGCTTCGCTCATTGCCTAGGCTCGCTCTCCGGGGCCCCGCTCCGCGGCTCCGGGGCATCCTCGAGCTGCACGAGCTCCAGCGCGTCGTCGACCTGGGCCTGGAAGGCGACACTCATGGCGCTGTTGTTTCCGATCAGCCATGCGTGGTTGTAGAAGGCACGTGACGGGTCGCTACGGTAACCGGGCTTGATGTCGAGGAGGAACCCGCGCAGCGGCGTGGGGACGACATCCGCCTCGTCGGTGACCAGCAACGGGCCCCACTTCCCGCTCGCCGACAGCGGCGCGGCGGCGGCGGCGTCGAGCGGGCGGGATGAGCTCGCGATCACGAGCCCGTGTCCGGGATCGGTGATGTTCCATCCGAAGCTGCCGGCGTCGAAGCGCGCGAACGCGATCGCGCTCGTCACCGGATCCTCACCGGAGATGCGCTGAACGGCAGGGGCGAACCTCTCGACCTGCTTCACGACCTTCTGCGACGCCACCGACTCGGGGCCGAGCAGGAAGGCCGGGACGCCCTCGTGTCGCTTCAGCGCCTCGATCGTCGCGTCCGGGACGCTGTCGCGATCCACGAACAGCACCGGGTCGCCGGAGCGCGCGGCCCAAGCGGCCGCCGGCATCGCGAACGCGGGATCCTCGGTGGAGGCGAGGACGATGTTCTCCGGCTTGGTATCGGAGAGACGCTGGCGAAGCCTGTCCACCGCGTCGGCCAGCTCGGCCGCGCTCCCGCCTGGAACATCGACGGCGCGAAGGTCGCCGGGCGCCTCGGCGTCGCCGATCCGAAGCACCTGGGCGTCCGTCGTCTCGGGAGAGCCCTCGGGGCGGAGGGCGTCGAGCGCCGTCTCCGTCTGGTCCGGAACACCGTCGCGGTCGCTGAGCAGGATCGGTGCCCGGATCGGGTCGCTGACCAGAACCGAGGCTGCGATGCCGGCGGCCCAGTCGGAGGAGGGGACCAGCGTCACGGCCGCGGGGCGGTCGACCCCGCCGACCGAGGGGAAGGTCGCGAGCGCCGCCCCGGCGGCGTCCGCGGTCTCATCGTCCCCCCCGATCCTGGTCGTGTTCTTGGTCGCGAAGCCCGGGAAGCCGAGCTCCTCCGCGGCCTCGGGCTCGTCGTCCTCCTCATTCAGCGCCACCGGGGGCGCCGGTGCCTCGTCGTCCTCGTCGGTCAGGGCGCGGACGCCGAAATAGCCGCCCACGCCCACCGCGGCGATGACGAGCAGGGAGGCGGCGATCAGGACGAGCCGCGGGGAAGTGGGCACGGCGCGAAACCTTAGTGCTCCCCGCCGCAATTACGGCCGCACCTGTGCGGCGCACGGTGAGCGCTTGGTTGGCGCCGGAAGCGAGGGTACGATGTAGACTGGTTGACTGACCAGTCAATCGCCCAGGCGTGTTCAGGCGGCCGGTGGCCGCGCACGAAGGGGGAACGACTCAGATGGATTTCAGGCTCACCGACGAGCAGCAGGAGTTCAAGGCGCTGTGTCGCCGCTTCGCGTCCGAGGTGATCCGCCCCGCGGCGCCGACGCACGACGCGGACGAGAGCGTGCCGCGGGAGGTCATGAAGGAGGCTCGAAGATGGGGTCTGCACGGCGTCGAGCACGTGCAGCGCCTCGGCGCCGACCCGGACGGCCAGCTGAGCTGCATCTACGCCGAGGAGCTCCACTGGGGCTGCGCGGGCATCGCGCTCGCGCTCTCTGCGTCCACGCTCGCGGCGGCAGGGCTCGCGTCCAGCGGCACCCCCGAGCAGATCGCGAAGTGGGTTCCGGAGTGCTTCGGGTCGGGCGACGAGGTCAAGCTCGGCGCCTACGCCGTCACCGAGCCCCAGGCGGGGTCCGACGTGAAGAGCCTGCGCACGACGGCGAAGCTCGACGGCGACGAGTGGGTCCTCAACGGGACCAAGGTCTTCATCAGCAACGGCGGGATCGCCGACGTCCACGTCGTCGTCGCGACCGTCGATCCCGAGCTCGGCCATCGCGGCCAGGCGTCGTTCGTGGTCCCCAAGGGCACGCCGGGGCTGCGCCAGGGGAAGAAGGAGTCGAAGCTCGGGATCCGAGCCTCGCACACCGCCGAGGTCGTGCTCGAGGAATGCCGGATCCCGGTCGAGTACCTGCTCGGCGGGATGGAGAAGCTGGAGCGCAAGCTCGAGCGCGCTCGCTCGGGCCAGTCCTCGGGACGCTCGTCCGGGGCGCTCGCGACCTTCGAGCTCACCCGCCCCGTGGTCGGCGCCTCGGCGCTCGGGATCGCGCAGGCGGCGTACGAGTGGACCCTCGAGTACCTGGACGACGGCGGCGCGGTCGACCCGATCGGGTTCGCGCTCGACGAGAGCTCGACCGCCGGCCGCCCGCCGCTCGAGCGCCAGGAGGTGCAGCAGGTGCTGGCCGACGTGGCGACCGAGATCGAGGCCGCGCGGCTGCTCGTGCAGCGCGCCTCCTGGATGGGGCGCTCCGGTGTCCCGCTCACCGGCGGCCAGGGCTCGATGTCGAAGCTGAAGGCCGGCGACGTGACGATGTGGGCGACCCGGGCGCTGATGGATCTCGTCGGCCCGGCCGCGTGGTCGACCGAGTACCCGCTGGAGAAGTGGTTCCGCGACGCGAAGATCTACCAGCTCTTCGAGGGCACGGCCGAGATCCAGCGCCTCGTGATCTCCCGCCTCCAGGCCGAGGAGTACCGAAGCCGCCTCGCGGAGGGGGCCGAGATCGCCGCCGGCGCCGTCGGCGGCACCGTCGCGGCGACGACGGCCGCGGCCGCGGAGGCCAACGGCGATCGCGGGTCGGCCGACGGCGGCCCCGCGCGCGCCGCGGAGACGATCGCATCCGGCAGCGGGGCCGGCGAGCAGAGCAAGACGACGGCGTAGGCACTCGCCTCCGCGGGCTTAATTAAGCTCGCCGGGATGGCTCACGCACACGCGCCCGGCGGGGCGGCGCACGCCGACGCGCTCGATGCCCGACGGGCAGACAGCCGCCGCCGCATGTGGCTTGCGCTCGGGATCAACGTCGGGTTGCTGGCCGCGACGATCGTGGGCGGAGTGGTCACGGGCTCGCTCGCCCTGCTCGCCGACGCCGGTCACATGCTCTCGGATGTCGGCGCGATCGGGCTCGGCCTCCTGGCGGGCGGGCTGGCGTCGCGGCCGCCGAGCCCCCGGCGCACCTTCGGATACCAGCGGACCGAGGTGCTCGCGGCGCTCGCGAACGGGATCGCCCTCGTGGTCATCGCCGTGCTGGTCGCCGTGGCCGCGGTGGACCGGCTCGGCGACCCGCCCGAGGTGGACGGGACCGGGGTGCTCGCGTTCGGGCTCGTCGGGGTGGCCGGCAACCTCGCGGCCACCTGGATCCTCGTGCGCGGCCAGCGCGAGGACATCAACCTCGAGGGCGTGCTGCGCCACTCCGTCGCCGACACGCTCGGCTCGCTCGCCGTGATCGTCTCCGGAGCCGTGATCCTGGCCACCGGATGGGAGCCGATCGATCCCGTGGCGAGCTTCGCGATCGCGGCGCTGATCCTCGCGTCCTCGCTGCGGCTGATCAGCGAGCCGTTCGACGTGCTGATGGAGGCGGCGCCCGCGGGGATCGACGTGGAGCGGGTCGGCGGCGAGATGTGCGAGATCGAGCACGTGCGAGCGGTGCACGAGCTGCACGTGTGGACCGTGACCGCGGGCTTCGACGCCCTCGCGGCGCATGTGGTGGTGGAGGGCGGCGTCGACCGGGATCTCGTCAGACGTCGCCTCGAGGTGATGCTGCGCGAGCGCCACGGCATCGAGCACACGACCCTGCAGATGGAGGAGGACGCTCCGCCTCAACTCCTCGACGTCGAGGGCACCTGAAACGCGCCGCGCTGGTTCAGGCGTGCAAGCCGGGTTGCACGCACGGCCGATCTATTAGCGAACGCTTGCAAACCCCGGCAACGTTGCTACGCTCGGCGGCGCTTTTCGCCGAGTTCGCGTGGGGCACTCCACGCGGAACGGGGGAACCGAGCATCAACCGGGAAGCGCGCAAGCGAACTTGCCGGTGGTGATGGGGCGAATCGGACCGGGTGGTCCGTAGTGCAAGCTCTTTCGGCACGAGCCCGTCAGCTAACCCCGTAGGCCAACGGAAGAGATGGAGACCGAAGCACAGCCAGCGAGGACGGACCATCGGCGCAGGGCCGGGGTCGCGCTCGCCCTGCTGCTGCTCGTCGCGGCGATCTCGCTCGCGATCGGGTCCGTGGCTCCCGCCCAGGATCCGCAGTCAGAGCTCGACGCTAAGCAGTCCGAGCTCGACGAGGCGCAGTCAAAGCGCGGGGTGCTGAGCACCGAGATCGAGCGTTACTCGAGCGAGATCGCGCAGCTCGAGGGCGAGGTCGCGGCGCTTCGCAACCGCGAGGCCCTCGTCCAGACGGAGCTCGACCAAAAGCAGGCCGAGCTCGACCAGGAGCGCGAGCACCTCGAGGTGCTGCGGGCCCGGCTGAAGCGCTCCGTCGACCTCCTCGAGGAACGCCTGGTCGCGATCTACAAGTCGGATACGCCCGACGTCCTCACGGTGGTGCTCGAGGCCGACGGATTCACGGACGTGCTCGAGCGGTACGAGTACCTGAACCGGATCGAGGAGCAGGACTCGGACATCATCAACCGGGTCCGCGAGCTGCGCAACGCGACCAAGAACGCGGTGGAGCGGATCCGCGCCGCGCGCAACGAGATCGCCGCGAAGAAGCGCGAGCTGACCCGCACCCGGGTCGCGCTGGAGGCCCGGGAGGCGGATCTGGAGTCCGCGCGCGCGAGCAGGCAGAACACGCTCTCGGACATCGACTCCAACATCGAGCGTCTCGAGGGAGACATCGGCGACCTGGAGGGCCAGATCCAGCAGCAGCTCCAGTCAAGCGCCGCGCCCACCCTCCCCGCCGGTCCGATCCGCGGCGGCTCGGGCGAGATGATCTGGCCGGTCGACGGCTCCGTCACCTCCCCGTTCGGAATGCGCTGGGGGCGCCTCCACGCGGGCATCGACATCGCCGTTCCCTCCGGCACTCCGATCCGCGCCGCGCAGTCCGGGTCGATCGTGCTCGCCGCGCCCACCGGCGGGTACGGGAACTACACCTGCATCGAGCACGGCGGCGGGCTCTCGACCTGCTACGCGCATCAGTCGAGATTCGGCCAGACCTCGGGGAGCGTGAGCCAGGGCGAGGTGATCGGCTACGTCGGTTGCACCGGCTCGTGCTTCGGCGACCACCTCCACTTCGAGGTGCGGGTGAACGGCCAGCCGACCGATCCGCTCGGCTACCTGTAGCGAATCCGCCCCACTCCCGAGAACCGCGCGGACGAGACGCTCGACCGGACGCTCGGCGGCCTCGGCCTCGGCCAGAAGTAGCCCGAGGGCTACGCGCTCCCCAGCGCGCGCTCCAGCCAGCGCAGCGCGATCCCGTGGAGCTCGGCGTCGTGTTGAGCGGAGCGGTGGTGTCCCCCCGGGAGCACGATCAGCTTGCGCGGCTCGCCGGCGCGCCGGTACAGCTCCTCCGAGTGGGTGTAGGGGATCTGCTCGTCCCCCCGGGCGTGGACCAGGAGCAGCGGCTTCGGGCCCATCAGCTCCACGGCGTCCCCGATCTCGTGCTCCTGGAGCCACGCCTCGAGCGCCGGGGCATCGGCGCGCATGTCGAGCTCCCCGCGGCGCAGCCCGCGCAGGAGGTCCCCCTCCCCGGCCGGACAGATCGTGATCGCTCCCGCGATCGCGTCCGAGACCGCCGCGGCGTGGATCGCCATGAACCCGCCCATGCTCGAGCCGCGCACGCAGACCCGGCGGGCATCGACCCCCTCGGTCTCCGCGAGCAGGCGGGCCATCCGGCTCACGTCGCCGAGCGCCGCCGGGGCCATCTCGTCCTCGGACGAGCCATGTCCGCGCTGGTCGAAGCTCAGCGCCGCCCACCCGTACCCGGTCGCGGCGCGGGAGAAGTCGGCGTGGTTCTCCTTTCGCGATCCAGCGCCGTGGAGGATCACGATGCCCGGCCACGGGGGCGGCGTCTCCGGAAGCCACAGCTCGTAGGCGCGCTCCTCGTGCACGCCGCGCCGCGTCGCGGTCCTGGGCGAGGGAAGCCTCATTGCAGGGGCGACGCTACCCGCTCGCGGCGCAGTTGTCCCGTCACAATGCCGTGACCATGGCGGACCCGAACGAGAATCCCGCCGCGAGCGGTGTCGCCGCCGCGCCGCGCGCGAACCTGGTCGAGCGCTCGCCCGTGTACCCGCTGGGCAGCCGGGTGAACGAGCACGGCCACCTCGAGGTGGGCGGGTGCGACGTGGTCGAGCTTGCCGCGCAGTTCGGCACCCCCGCCTACGTCTACGCCGAGGACGACATCCGCTCCCGCGCTCGCGCGTACGTGGAGGCCTTCCGCGCCCGCACCGAGAACTTCGAGGTCCTGTACGCGAGCAAGGCGGCGCCGATCACCGCCCTGAATCGCGTCATCGCAGAGGAGGGGCTGTCCGTCGATGTCGCCTCCGGCGGCGAGCTGAGCGTCGCCCTGCGCGGAGGCTTCGATCCGGCCCGGGTCCACCTCCACGGCAACAACAAGTCCGAGCGCGAGCTGCGCGAGGCGTTCGAGGCCGGGATCGGGTATCTGATCCTCGACTCATTCGACGAGATCCGACGCGCGGACGCGCTCCTGAACCGGCCGCAGGACGTGCTGATCAGGGTCACCCCGGGGGTCGAGCCCTCCACGCACGGCTACGTCCGGACCGGCCAGATCGACTCCAAGTTCGGGTTCGGGCTCGGGGACGGCCTCGCACGCCGGGCGATCGATGCGGTCCGCGGGAGCGAGCATCTGCGGCTCGTCGGGCTTCATGCGCACATCGGCTCGCAGATCTTCGAGCTCGAGCCCTACGTGAAGACGATCGAGGCGCTCGCCGAGCTCGCGGAACCGGGAATCGAGCTGCTCAACGTCGGCGGCGGGCTCGGGATCGCCTATTTGAGCGAGGACGAGCCGCCTTCGATCGAGGACTACGTGGACGTCAAGGTGCGCGGGATCGAGCGGCTGTTCGATCCGATGCCGCGGATCCTGATCGAGCCGGGCCGCTCCCTGGTCGGAAACGCCGGCATCACCGCGTACTCGGTGGGAACGGTGAAGGAGATCCCCGACGTGCGTACCTATGTGGCGGTGGACGGCGGGATGTCGGACAACCTGCGCCCGATGATCTACGGCGCGCGATACGAGGCGCTGATCGCGAACCGGGCCGCCGATGCGCCGGACACGCTCGCGACCGTGGCCGGGATGCACTGCGAGTCGGGCGACATCCTGGTCCGGGACACGACGCTGGCGGCGCCCGCGGTCGGGGACGTCCTCGTCACCCCCGCGACCGGAGCGTACGGCTACGCGATCGCGAACAACTACAACGCGGTGCTCCGCCCGCCGGTCGTGTTCTGCAGGGACGGCGATGCGCGCCTCGTCGTGCGGCGCGACACGTACGACGACCTCGTCGCTCGCGACGTCTAGTGGGCCTTCCCCGTCATTCTCGGCGCAGCGTCGCGGAAGGTCCACTAGTGAGGGGGGTCAAGCGGTGAGCGAAGCCGTACGGATCGGGCTGCTCGGCCGCGGGACGGTCGGCGCGGCGTTCTTCGAGCTCGTTGGCGAGCGAGCCGACGCCGTCGAGGCCGCGACCGGCCGCCGCCCGGAGGTCGCGGGGGTCCTGCGCCGCTCCGAGGGGGACTTCGACGAGATCCTCGCCGGCTCGGACGTCGTCGTGGAGCTGATCGGGGGGACCGATCCCGCGCGCGAGTACGTCCTCCGGGCGCTGCGGGACGGAAAGCACGTCGTGTCGGCCAACAAGCAGCTGATCGCCCAGCACGGAGACGAGCTGTTCGAGGCCGCCCGGGACGCCGGGGTCCAGTTCCGCTTCGAGGCAGCGGTCGCCGGCGTGATTCCCGTGATCCGTGTGATCCAGGAGAGCCTCGCCGCGACCGAGGTGAGCAAGGTGTTCGGGATTGTCAACGGGACGACGAACTTCATCCTCACCGAGATGGCGAAGACCGGCGCCTCGTACTCCGACGCGCTCGGCCGCGCGCAGGAGCTCGGCTACGCCGAGGCCGACCCCAGCGACGACGTCGGGGGCGCCGACGCCGCGGCGAAGATGGCGATCCTCGCTCGGCTCGCCTTCCACACGCCGGTGAGCCTCGACGACGTCACCTTCGAGGGGATCGAGAACGTGCAGCCCGACGATCTCGCCTACGCGAAGGAGTTCGGCCTCTCGCTGAAGCTGCTCGGCATCGCGGAGCGCCACGCCGGCGGGATCAGCGTCCGCGTCTTTCCCTGCTTCCTGTACCGGGGGCATCCTCTCGCCCCGGTCGAGGGCCCGTTCAATGCGGTCATGGTCGAGGCGCCCTCGATCACGGAGATCACGATGTCCGGGCCGGGCGCGGGCGGGATCGAGACCGCGTCCGCGGTGCTCGGGGACGTGGTCTCGATCGTCGCCGGGCGCTCGCCCGTGCACGCGGTCCGCGAGCGACTCGAGGTGGTCCGCGACGTCGACTCCGCCTTCTACCTCCACCTCGAGGTGGCGGACCGCCCGGGCGTGCTCGCCGGGATCACCGCCGTGCTGGGGGAAAACGAGGTATCGGTCAAGAGCGTCGTCCAGTGGGGCCTGGGCGACGACGCCCGTCTGGTGATGGTCATGCATGAGGGGGCCGAGCGTCGGTTCGGGTCCGCCCTGGAGGCGATCGCGAAGCTCGACTTCCTCCGCTCGCCGCCGCGCGCGATCCGCGTGATCGAGGAAGAGTTCGTCTGAGGACGATGCCGCCCGCTCTCATCGAGCGCTACAGGGACCGGCTGCCGATCGAGCCGGGCGATCCGGTGGTGTCGCTGAACGAGGGCTCGACGCCGCTGGTCCAGGCACCCTCGCTGTCCGAGCGGCTCGGCGTGGACGTCTATTTGAAGCTCGAGGGCGCGAACCCGACCGGGAGCTTCAAGGACCGCGGGATGACGCTCGCGGTGTCGCGCGCCGCCGGTCAGGGGGCGGAGGCGATCATCTGCGCCTCGACCGGCAACACGGCGGCGAGCGCCGCCGCGTACGCGGCCCGGGCGGGCCTTCGCGGCGCGGTGATCGTCCCCGAGGGTCAAATCGCGATCGGCAAGCTGGCGCAGGCGCTGATACACGGCGCCCGCGTGATCGCGCTGCGAGGGAACTTCGACCAGGCCCTGGAGATCGTGCGCAAGCTCGCGCAGTCGCACCCGATCGAGCTCGTCAACTCGGTCAATCCCTACCGGATCGAGGGCCAGAAGACGGCCGCGTTCGAGGTCTGCGACGAGCTCGGCGAGGCGCCCGAGGCGCTCGCGATCCCGATCGGCAACGCGGGGAACATCACGGCCTGGTGGCGCGGCTTCGAGGAGTACGGCGCCGGGCCCGTGCTGTACGGCTTCCAGGCCGAGGGCGCCGCGCCGCTCGTCCACGGATCGCCGGTCGAGAGCCCGGAGACCGTGGCCTCGGCGATCCGGATCGGCAATCCGGCCCGCTGGGAGGAGGCGATGGCGGCGCTGACCGCATCCCGGGGCCGGGTCGCGGCGGTCAGCGACGATCAGATCCTCGACGCCTACCGTCTGCTCGCCGCCCGCGAGGGCGTGTTCTGCGAGCCCGCCTCCGCCGCCGCGGTCGCCGGATTGCTCGCCCACGGGCTCCCGGCGCCGGAGGGGGGAGCGCCCCCGCGCAACGTGGTCTGCGTGCTCACCGGGCACGGCCTCAAGGACCCGGACACCGCGCTCGGAAAGGCGCCCTCGGTGATCGGCTGCGACGCCGAGCTGGAGCAGGTCGAGCGCGCGATCTTCGAGTAGGGGGACTGGTCCGAACCACCGTGGCGATCCGAACCGGGGATTGGCTGGGTAAAGCGGGTGAATCGGGGTCGGTAACGCCACAGTCGACGACGATCCGGGCGTGTGTGTGGCGCTGACGTCGATATGCGACGTCAACCCCACACGGAGCGGCGGTGGGGCACGGCGTGTGGTGTTACGGACCTGATCCCGAGGGATCCCCACCGCCTCCCTCTACCCAGCCCCCTCTTCGACCACGTGGAGCAGTTCCGCGCGACATCGCGCACTCCGCGGGCGCCACGCGTGACGTTTCGCACGCAATCCTGCTCTTCGATGCAAGACCGGCGGTCGATCGCCACGGCCCCCTCCTTCATCGCCAGCCTGCTTGCCCCGCCGCGCTGCGGCGCCTGCGGCGAGCGATGTCCGTGGCGCGCCCCGCTGTGCGCGGGCTGCGAGGCGGAGATCGCCACGGCGCGGGGGGTCGAGGTCGCGGCGCCCGGGCTCGACGCGGCGTGGTGCGCCGCCCGCTACGAGGGCGCCGCCAGCGAGCTCGTCGCGGCGCTCAAGTTCCGGCGCCGGCTGCCGCTCGCACGGCGGGCCGCGGCGGCGATCGCCGCGAAGGCGCCGTCTGGCCTTCTCGAGGGCTCGATCGTCCCCGTCCCGCCCGCGCCGTGGCGCCTGCGACGCCGTGGCCACGACCCGGCCGAGGAGATCGCGTT
>JBOGZH010000150.1:0-10024 GCA_050697095.1 Solirubrobacterales bacterium | reverse complement strand
CCGTGCCGGAGCCCGCCGGCGAGACCGAGGAGCGCGCCCTGCGCTACATGGACCTCGAGCCGGGGCGCCCCATGCAGGAGATCTCGCTGGACCGGGTCTTCATCGGCTCGTGCACCAACTCGCGGATCGGCGACCTGCGCGACGCGGCCACGATGGTCGAGGGCCGCCGGGTGTGCGACTCGATCAGGGGGATGGTCGTACCCGGCTCGCAGCAGGTGAAGGCTCAGGCCGAATCCGAGGGCCTCGACGAGGTTTTCCGCTCCGCCGGCTTCGAGTGGCGCGAGGCCGGGTGCTCGATGTGCCTCGGGATGAACCCCGACATCCTCGCCGAGGGCGAGCGCTGCGCCTCGACCTCGAACCGCAACTTCGAGGGTCGTCAGGGCAAGGGCGGGCGCACCCACCTCGTGAGTCCGCGGATGGCCGCCGCCGCCGCCATGGAGGGCCATTTCGTCGATATCAGGGAGTGGGCCTGATGGACGCGGTGGAGGTGATCGAGGGCAAGGTGTCCGTGCTCGACCGCGCCGATGTCGACACCGACCAGATCATCCCGAAGCAGTTTCTGAAGCGGGTCGAGCGGAGCGGGTTCGGCGAGTTCCTCTTCCACGACTGGAGGCAATCGGGGGAGATCGAGCTGGAGCCGAGCCCGATCCTGGTCGCGGGGCGCAACTTCGGCTCCGGATCGTCGCGCGAACACGCGGTGTGGGCACTGCGTGACTTCGGCTTCGAGGCCGTGGTCGCGCCGTCGTTCGCCGACATCTTCTACGTCAACTGCACCAAGAATGGGCTCTTCCCGGTGATACTCGACGACGAGCAGTGCCGCGGCGTCGCGGAGGCCGGCGAGGCGCGAATCGACGTCGACGACCAGACCGTTGACTTCGCGGGCGGGGTGGTTCGGTTCGAGATCGACGAGGAGATCAAGCATCGCGTCCTGCACGGACTCGACGACATCGGGATCACGCTCCAGGGCGCGGAGAGGATCGATGCGTTCGAGCGAGCCGGGGGAGCGGACCGCGGACCGGTGACGACGTCGCTGTGAGCCGCCCGGCCGCGTCCCACGTCGGTCCTCAGGAGTGGGATGCCGAGGTCTATCACCGTGTCTCCCGGCCGCAGTTCGAGTGGGCGAGCGAGGTGCTGGAGAGGCTCCCGCTGGCTGGCGACGAGCTCGTGCTCGACGCGGGATGCGGCACCGGCCGCGTCACCGCCCTGCTCGTGCAGCGGCTGCCGCGAGGAAAGGTGATCGGGATCGATGCGTCCGAGTCGATGGTCGAGAGGGCGCGCGAGACCCTGGGTGACCGGGCGGAGGTTCGGGCCGGCAGCCTCACGGAGCTGGAGCTGGACGAGCCCGTCGATGCCGTGTTCTCGAACGCGGTGTTCCACTGGATCCCGGATCACGATCTCCTGTTCCGCCGCCTCCACGACGCCTTGAGACCCCGTGGCCGGTTGGTCGCGCAATGTGGGGGCGAGGGGAACGTCGCGGCGGTGACGCGGGCGATCCGTGAGGTGGCCGCTCGTGCTCCGTTCGCCGAGCACCTTGCGGACATGGAGTCGATCTGGAACTTCTCCTCGCCGGCGGTCGCGGAGCACCGGCTGCGAGCCGCCGGGTTCGAGCGGGTCGAGTGCTGGCTCGAGCAGAAGCACGTCGTGCCCGATGAGCCGCTCGAGTACCTCGCTACCTCGGCCCTGGGCCCGCAGCTCGCGCGGCTACCCGACGCTCAGGTGCGACCCTTCGTAGACGCCGTCGCCGCGCGGATGCCGTCGCCGCTGAGCTTCGAGTATGTCCGCCTGAACATCAATGCCCGCCGGCCCGAGTGATGTGCGTGGTGGGGAGGAGTACGGCGATGCCTACCCCGTCGAGGTCCAGTGGTGGAGGCCGCGGCGCGTGACAGCCGCCGATCGCCGCCCCCGGATCGTCACCCTCCCCGGCGACGGGATCGGCCCGGAGATCGTCGCGGCTGCACGCCGGCTGCTCGAGGCGCTGGGCGACTTCGAGATCGCGGAGCACCTCGTGGGTGGCGCCTCGATCGACGGGCACGGGACCGCCCTCACCGACGACGTGCTGGGGGCGTGCCGCGGCGCCGACGCGGTGCTGCTCGGCGCGGTCGGCGGTCCGAAGTGGGAGACCACCGACCCGAACGCTCCCCGGCCGGAGCAGGGGCTGCTCGGGTTGCGAAAGGGCCTCGGGCTGTACGCGAACCTGCGCCCCGTTCGCCCCAGCGCGGCGCTCGCGCACGCCAGCCCGCTGCGCGAGGAACGGATCCGGGGGACGGACCTGCTCGTGGTCCGAGAGCTCACCGGGGGAATCTACTTCGGCGACCGCGGGCGATCCGATCGGGAGGCCCACGACACGTGCGTGTACTCGGTCGAGGAGATCGAGCGGATCGCGCGCACGGCGTTCGAGGCCGCACGGGCGAGGGCGGCCGAAGCACGCGACGGGGCGAGGGTCACCTCGGTCGACAAGGCCAACGTGCTCGAGACCTCGAGGTTGTGGCGGGAGACGGTCGAGCGGGTGGCGAAGAGCTACAACGACGTCGAGATCGCCCACATGCTGGTCGACAACGCGGCGATGCAGCTCGTCTCCGCCCCGGCCCGCTTCGACGTGATCCTGACCGAGAACATGTTCGGCGACATCCTCAGCGACGAGGCGGCGATGCTCACGGGCTCCCTGGGAATGCTTCCCTCGGCGAGCCTCGGCGAGGATGGCCCGGGTGTCTTCGAGCCGGTGCACGGCTCCGCTCCCGACATCGCGGGCAGCGGGACCGCCAACCCGCTCGCGACCTTCCTCTCGGTTGCGCTGATGCTCCGCTACGGGCTCGAGCGGCGCGCCGACGCCGAGCGGGTCGAGGCGGCGGTGGAGGCGGTGCTCGAACGGGGGCTGAGGACGCCCGACCTGTCGTGGGTCGAGCCCGGGCGGCCGCCGATGTCCGACCTCCCGGCGGAGGTCGAGGTCGGGACCGGGGAGATGGCCGACGCGGTGATCGCGGAGCTGCGCCCCTGACTGGGGGCCACTCGAGCCTGCTTGACCATCGGGCATACTTCCTGGACCGCCCGAAACGCCGACGCACGGAGGAGACGTGGAGAAGTCCGAGTTGATCTGGATGAACGGTGAGTTCGTGCCCTGGGAAGAGGCCAGGGTGCACGTGCTCACGCACGGCCTTCATTACGGCACCGGCGTCTTCGAGGGGATTCGCGCCTACGAGACGGAGCGCGGGACGGCGATCTTCCGCCACCGCGAGCACCTGGAGCGGCTCGAGCGCTCGGCGGAGCTCTACTACCTGGAGCTCCCGTTCTCGGCCGATCAGCTCCGAGACGCAACGCACGAGCTGATCCGGCGCAACGGCCTGCGCAGCTGCTACATCCGTCCCCTCGCCTGCCGCGGCTACGGTGAGATGGGCCTGTACGCGAAGGCGGCGTCGATCGACGTGATGATCGCCGTGTGGCCGTGGGGCGCTTACCTGGGCGAGGAGGGCAAGCGGAGCGGCATCCGGGCCAAGGTCTCCTCGTGGCGCGCGATCTCCGCCGACAGCCTGATCCCGCACGCGAAGGCCGCGGGTCAGTACCTGAACTCGGTTCTCGCGAAGGAGGAGTCGGTCAAGGCGGGGTACGACGAGGCGATCCTCCTCGATCAGCAGGGGTTCGTCTCGGAGGGCTCCGGCGAGAACATCTTCCTGGTACGGGACGGAGTGATCTCCACACCGGGGCACACGTCGTCGATCCTCGACGGGATCAGCCGCGCCTCGGTGATCCAGATCGCCCGCGATCTCGGCTACCCGATCGAGGAGCGGGGGATCGCGCGCGCGGAGCTGTACCTGGCGGAGGAGGTCTTCCTGACCGGGACCGCCGCAGAGCTCGTCCCCGTGCGCGAGATCGACGACCACCCGATCGGGGAGCCCGGCGAGATCACCCGGCAGCTCCAGGCCAAGTTCGAGGACGCGCTTTACGGGCGCGCCGAGGAGTACCTGGAATGGCTGGACATAGTGGAGCAACCGAGTAAGGTCACCTCGTGATGGGCCCCTGGTCCTTCGTGGCAATCCGGCGAATTATGGGCGCCGCAGCCGCCTAGAGCGGCCGCGGTCCCACACGCGGCGCCCGCGTCTCGGGCGCGCCGGCGGACCTCGATCCGCCGTCCGGTCCCACGAAGAACCGAAAGGACTCCCGTTGACACAGGTACAGCTCTACGACACCACCTTGCGCGACGGCATGGGCGGCCACGGCATGTCGCTGTCCGCGGCGGAGAAGGTCCGCGTCGTGCGCGCCCTCGACGAGCTGGGAGTGCACTTGATCGAGGCCGGGTTTCCCGCCTCCAACCCCAAGGAGGCCGAGC
Source organism: Solirubrobacterales bacterium (assembly GCA_050697095.1). Classification (GTDB taxonomy): domain Bacteria; phylum Actinomycetota; class Thermoleophilia; order Solirubrobacterales; family 70-9; genus DASPWW01. The sequence goes on along the minus strand of JBOGZH010000150.1, from coordinate 5,703 downwards.
TGTTCGAGATCCTCGCCTCGGAGGGGCTCGAGCAGGCGCAGATCTGCGCCTTCGGTATGACCCGCCGGCGGGAGGTGGCCGCGGCGAACGATCCCGCGCTCGGCGTGCTCGCCTCCAGCTTCGCGCCGGTGTGCACGCTGGTCGGCAAGACGTGGGCGCTGCACCTGGACAAGGTCACGCGCGTGTCTCGGGACGAGAACCTGGCGATGATCCGCGACTCGATCGCGTTCCTGGTCGGCGAGGGCAAGCGCGCGATCTATGACGCCGAACACTTCTTCGACGCCTGGGCCGACGATCGCGCCTATGCCCTCGAGTGCTTGAATGCGGCAGCCGACGGCGGCGCGGAGAACGTGACGCTGTGCGACACGAACGGGGCCACCCTCCCGCAGCCGATCGCCGACGCGACGGCAGCGGTCGTTGACGCGCTCGGGGGCAGGGTGGAGGTTGGGATCCACACCCACAACGACGCCGACTGCGCGGTCGCCAACTCGCTCGCCGCGGTTGACGCGGGCGCCACGCTCGTGCAGGGGACGGCGAACGGGTACGGGGAGCGGTGCGGGAACGCGAACCTGTTCTCGATCCTGCCGGCGCTCCAGCTCAAGCTCGGCCGGGAGTGCGTCTCGGACGAGCAGCTTGGGCGGTTGACCGAAACCGCGCACCTGATCGACGAGATCTGCAACATGGCGCCGGACCCCGACCAGCCGTACGTGGGGCGGAACGCGTTCGCGCACAAGGCCGGCATGCACGCCGCGGGGGTGCAGGCGGACGCGCGCACCTTCGAGCACGTCGACCCCGGGCTGGTCGGGAACAGCCGCGAGGTTCTGATCTCGGAGCTGGCCGGGAAGGGTTCCGTGCTGAGCCACGCTGAGCGGGCGGGCATCCGGCTCGACGAGGAAGCCGCCACGCGGGCGGTGGAGCGGGTCAAGGAGCGCGAGCACCTTGGGTACCAGTACGAGGCGGCCGACGCCTCCTTCGAGCTCCTGTTGCGCCGCGAGGCGGACGAGTACGAGTCGCTATTCCGGCTCGAGAGCTTTCGCGTCGTGACCGAGAAGCGGGCGAACGGCCGCGTCGAGACCGAGGCCACGGTGAAGATCTGGGTCGGCGACCAGCGCTTCCTGAGGACGGCGGAGGGCAACGGGCCGGTGAACGCGCTCGACCGTGCGCTGCGGGACGCGATCACCGAGTTGCATCCCCACCTCGCCGACATCGAGCTGACCAACTACAAGGTCCGCATCCTCGACGAACGCCACGGGACGGGCGCTGTCACGAGGGTGCTCCTCGACTCCTCGGACGGGAGCGACGAATGGGGCTCGATCGGGGTCTCGGAGAACATCATCGAGGCGTCGTGGGAGGCGCTCGTCGATTCGCTCGAATACGCCTTCCAGCCGAAATCGATTCCGCTCGAATCCTCGGCTCCCGCCCGTGGCTGAACCGATTCCCCTCGCCAAGCCCGATCTCGGGGAGCGCGAGGAGGAGCTGGTGCTCGAGGTGCTGCGCTCGGGCGCGCTCTCGCTTGGCCCGATGCTGGATCGCTTCGAGCGCGCGCTGGCGGATTGGCTCGGCGTCGCGGACGCGGTCGCGGTGTCGAGCGGGACCGCGGCCCTGCACCTGGGGGTGCGGGCGCTGGGTTGGGGGCCGGGTGACGAGGTGATCACCTCGCCGCTGAGCTTCGTCGCCTCCGCCAACTGTCTCCTGTACGAGGGAGCGACGCCGGTCTTCTGCGACATCGATCCCGTGACGCTGAACCTGGATCCGGAGGCCGCGCGCTCCGCGGTCGCCACGCGCACGGCCGGCGTGCTTCCCGTCGATATCTTCGGCTATCCGGCCGACCTCCCGGCCCTCCAGGCGCTCGCCGGGGAGCGGGGACTGGGGCTGCTCCAGGACGCATGCGAGGCGCTCGGTGCGGTCGACTCCGAGGGGGCGCGGGTCGGAGCCCGCGGCGAGCTCTGCACGTTCGCCTTCTACGCGAACAAGCAGCTCACGACCGGGGAGGGCGGCGCGCTGATCCCCCCGGACGCCGGGATCGCGGAGGGCGTCCGGGGCGAGCGCAACCAGGGGCGGGCGCCGGACATGTCGCGCCTCACGCACGACCGGCTCGGGTTCAACTACCGGCTCACCGACCTCTCGGCGGCGATCGGGCTCGCTCAGCTCGAGCGCGCGGACGAGATCCTCGCGCGCCGCGCTCGCCTCGCGGACCTGTATCGGGAGCCCCTCTCCGGGATCGAGGGCCTGATCCTTCCCTGCGAGGACGACGGCGCCGCGCGCCGGAGCTGGTTCGTGTACGTCGTCCAGCTCCCCGAGGGAAGCGACCGCGAGGGGGTGATCGCGGCGCTGGCCGAGCGCGGCGTCGCCTCGAAGCCGTACCTGCCCTGCATCCATCTGCTGCCGTTTTACCGCGAGCGGTTCGGGTTCGAGGGCGGCGAGTTCCCGGTCGCCGAGCGGGTCGCGGAGCGCGCCCTGGGGCTTCCCTTCTTCACGTCGATGAGCGAGGCGCAGGTCGAGCGCGTCGTCGGCGCCCTGACCGCGGCGCTGGCACAGCCGGTACGACGCTAGCCGCTCAGACCCTCCCGCTGTCGAGCATCCAGCGCACCGTGCGGGCGATCCCCTCCCGCCACGCGATGGGGTGGAAGTCGAGCTCCGACTGCGCCTTGGAGGAGTCCGCCCGCGCCTGCCACAGGAGGAAGTGGAGCTGGCCCCGCCCGAGCAGGGGCGGGCGGCGGATCGCCTTCGACACCGTTTCCCCCGCAACGGCGAGCGCCCTCGCGAGCGGGGCGGGCATCGTCGGTGGGACACGTCCGCGGCCCGCGTCCTCGACCGCGGCCGCGCAGAGCTCGCGGTTGGTGGCGAAGCCGTCGGCGAGGATGTAGCGCTCCGCCGGCCGACCTCGGTCGAACGCCGCGACGTGGCCCTCGGCGACGTCGTCGACGAACCCGAGTGTCATTCCGCCCGGCGGCACGGCCGGGAGGCGTCCGCGGATCGCGTCGCGGAGGACGCGATCGAGGCCGGCGCCCGCCCACGGTCCCGGGCCGTAGACCGCCGCGGGGTTGACGATCACCACCTCGATCCCGTGCCGGGCCTCCCCCAGCACGAGCTCCTCGGCCCGCTGCTTGGAGCGCTCATACGCCGTCCCCTTCGGGTAGGTCGCGACCCGGTCCTCGCGCACGGTGCCCCCGCGCTCCGCGTCGAAGACGTCGAAGGTCGAGGTGTGCACGGCCCGCCTGGCGCCCGCCTGGCGCGCCGCGGCGATCACGTTCAGCGCCCCGATCGCGTTCACCTCCTCGAACGTCGCCACTTTCGGAAGCCACTGCTCGTACAGGCCCATGCAGTTGAAGACACCCTCGGCGCCGGCGGCCGCGTCCCGGACGGACGCGACCTTGGTCACGTCGCCAGCAGCCAACTCGACCCCGGAGGGGAGGATCTCGCGGGCCCTGCGCACGTCGCGAACCAGCGCGACGACATCGTCGCCGCGCTCGGCGAGGCGTTGCGCTACCGCGTTGCCCACCTTCCCGGTCGCGCCTGTGACCAGCACCCGCATAGCGGTCGGGAGCCTATCCCGCCCGGACAAGCGCGCGATTTGCGAGCAAATCGCGCGGTCCGCGGTGATCCCGTACATACACTGGCGGGCGTGTCCAGGTTCCGCGATCCGCCCGACCCGCTGTTCCACCAGCTCAACGCCTCGATCGCGTTCGACCGCCGGCTGGGGGCCTTCGACATCGAGGGCTCGCGCGCCCACGCGGGCGCTCTGCGCGAGGCCGGGGTGCTCAGCGAGGAGGAGCTGGGCCAGATCGAGGCGGGCCTGTCCGCGGTCGCCGCCGAGCTCGAGGAGGGCACGTTCGAGGTCACCCAGGACGACGAGGACATCCACATGGCGGTCGAGCGGCGCCTGACCGAGATCGCGGGGCCGGTCGGGGGGAAGCTTCACACCGCCCGCTCGCGAAACGACCAGGTCGCGACGGACACCGCGCTGTACGTGCGCGCCAGATGCGACGTGGCGATCGACCTCGCGCGCGGCCTGATGGCGCGGCTGCTCGAGCTCGCGGAGACCCACGTCGACTGGCCGATGCCCGGGTACACGCACCTCCAGCGCGCGCAGCCCGTCTACCTCGGTCACCACCTGCTCGCGCATTTCTGGATGCTGAGCCGGGACGCGCGCCGCTTGGCGCTCGCACGCGACTCGGCGGGCGAGCTCCCGCTCGGCGCCGGCGCGCTCGCCGGCGTCAACTGGGAGCTCGACCGAGACGCCGTCGCCGCGCGGCTCGGCTTCGCCTCGGTGGCGGAGAACTCGATCGACGCGGTCTCCAACCGCGATTTCGTGCTCGACTACATGGCTGCGGCGTCGATCTGCGCGGTCCACCTCTCCAGGCTCGCGGCCGAGATCGTGCTGTGGTCGAGTGAGGAGTTCTCGTTCTGCGAGCTCGCCGACGCGTTCTCCTCGGGCTCGAGCATCATGCCGCAGAAGAAGAACCCCGACGCCGCGGAGCTGATCCGGGCGAAGGCGGCGAGGATCGCTGCGGACGGCGATCGTCTGCTCGAGCTGCTCCGCGGCCTCCCGCTCGGCTACTCGAAGGACATGCAGGAGGACAAGGAGGCGCTCTTCGACGCCGCCGACAACCTCGAGCTGTGCCTCGGGGCGACCGCTGGGCTGTTGCGGGGGATCGAGTTCGACCGCGAGCGGCTCGCCGCAACGGCGGGCGACGAGCTCCTCCACGCGACGGACGTCGCCGATCTGCTGGTCCGCAGGGGGATGCCCTTCCGCGAGGCGCACGGGGTGGTGGGCGGGCTCGTCCGCCACGCGCTCGACCGCGGCGTGCGGCCCTCGGAGCTGTCGCGGGAGGAGCTCGCCTCGTTCTCCGAGCTGCTGGACGACGAGTACTACGTGGTTCTGAGCACCGAGCGCTCGCTTGAGTCGAAGCTCTCACACGGGGGGACGGCCTCGTCCCGGGTGCGCGACCAGCTGGAGGCCGCCCGAAGGACGCTGAGCGGGCTTGAGGCGGCGTCGGGGTGAGCGCGCGGGCCCCCGCGGCGCCGCCGGACGGCGCTCCCGCCCTTGGCGAGCCGCTGGGGGAGGCGTTCTTCGCCCGCTCCGTTCACGACGTCGCCCGCGATCTGATCGGGTGTTCGCTCCGCTTCGCGGGGACCGGAGGGGTGATCGTCGAGGTCGAGAGCTACCACGCCGAGGACCCGGCGTGCCACGCCTATATCGGGCGCACGACGCGTAACGGTGTCCTCTTCGGGCCTCCCGGGCTCGCGTACGTGTACTTCTCGTACGGGATCCACAGCCTCCTGAACGCGGTCTGCGAGCCCGAGGGGGAGGCGGCGGCTGTGCTGATCCGGGCGCTCGAGCCCGTGTGGGGGGTGGACCGGATGCGCGAGCGCCGCGGGAGGGCGCGGGCGCGGGAGCTGTGCTCGGGGCCGGGAAAGCTCGCGGAGGCGCTCGGCGTCGGGCTCGGCGAAAACGGGACGAGCCTCTTGGAGCCGCCGTTCGCGCTCGCGGGGCGGGCCGGGTCGTGGCGCGATGTCGAGGTCGCTACCGCACCGCGGGTCGGGATCTCGCGCGGGGTGGAGTACCCGTGGCGCTTCTGCGTCCCCGAGAGCGAGTTTCTTTCGCGCCCGCTGCCGCGGGGCATGGTCGCGTAGCCGGCGCGAAGGCGGCCTTGGGACGCGAACTAGTGCCTCGTCCGACAATGGTGGCCCGCTTCTGGC
>JBOGZH010000149.1:0-9134 GCA_050697095.1 Solirubrobacterales bacterium | reverse complement strand
CCTCCGCCGCCTCGGCGAGCGCGTCCGGGGAGCGGGCGACAAGGAGCACGCTCGCGCCTTCCGCGCACAGCAGCCGCGCGGTCTCGCGGCCGATCCCGCGGCTGGCGCCGGTGACGGCGCAGGCCCTTCCCTTCAATCCCAGGTCCACGGTCAGCCGGCGCGACTCATCGGATCGGGGCGACCTCGACGCGATCCTCGATCTCGACCTCGCCGGTGAGGATGCGGTGCACGGGGCACTTCCCGGCGATCACCTTGATCCGCTCCGCCTGCTCGTCGGTGAGCGGGGCGGGGATCCTCACCTCGACCGAGTAACGCGCGGGCTCGTCCCGCTCGGCGGAGACGAGCTCCGCCTCGACCTCGACCGCCCCGAGCTCCCAGCCCTTGCGGTCGGCGTACATCTCGACCGTTGTCGCGGTGCAGGCGGCGAGGCTGGCGATCAGCAGCCGGCTGGGGGAGGGGCCCTCGTCGTTGCCCCCCTTGTCCGCCGGCTCGTCGGAGACGATCGTGTGGCCGTTGACCTCGACCTCGTGGGTGTAGCCCTCGACGCGTCGCGCGATCGACTTCACCCCTTGCGCGCCTCCCGTCCTTCGAACAGCTCGGGCTCGTCGGTGTCGGCGAGCCGCGCCATCGCGTACACGAGGTCCGAGGCGCGGTTCAGATACCGGAGCACCGCCCCGGACGCGAGCCCGTCGGACTGTTGGAGCTGGACGGTGCGGCGCTCGGCGCGGCGGATCACCGCGCGGGCGAAGTCGAGCTGGGCGGAGAGCGCGGTGCCGCCGGTGATCACGAACTTCGGGGGCAGCTCGACCCGGTCCATGTAACTGTCGATCTCGGCGTCGAGCGCGTCGACCATCTCGTCGGTGATCCGGCTGATCCCGTCCTCGAGCCGGTCGGCGGCGTCCGGCGCCGTCGCCAGCTCCGCTCCCGCGACGAAGAGCTCGCCCTGCACGCGGAGGGCCTCGCGCGCGATCTCCTGGTCCCTGGAGGTGCAGAGCGAGCGCGCGACGCCGAGCGCCGACCCCGCCTCGTCCACCGCCCCGTAGGCCTCGGTGCGGGCGTCGGACTTGGCGACCCGCCCGCCGTACCACAGCGAGGTCGTCCCGTCGTCGCCCTTCTTGGTGTAGATCCTGGTCACGGGGCCATCCTAGAGGCGCCGCGCATCGCGGCGGCCGGGATTCCCTCCGCGGCGAGCGCCTCCTCGATGGTCCGGTAACCGGCGACCACCACCACGAGGTCGTCGCCAAACGTGAACACGTGGATCCACTCCATCTTCACCTCGGCTCCGCTCCCGCGCCCCTTGGCGTGGAAGTGAAACTCGGCGAGGACCTTGTCGTCGTGCTCGACGAACCGGTGCGGGTTGATCTCGATGATCTCCCACGCCTCCTGCATCGACTGCCAGAACCGCCCGACGCCATCGTGACCGTGGTAGACAGGCTTCAGGCCGGGGAAGACGCCGGCGGTCCTCCACTCCACGTCGGGCGCGAGCAGCGACACCATCGCATCGAAGTCGCGCCGGTTCCAGCCCTCGTATCCCTCCGAGACGATGCGGATCCGTTCCGAGGTCATACCCGCAAGTATCGCGCTCAGCTCAGCGGGTTGAAGACGACCCCGGTGGGGACCTTGGGGAAGAAGTAGGTCGACTTCGGGGGCATCGTCTCGCCGGTCGCCGCGACCGCGCGGACCTGCTCCAGGGGGGTGGGGCGGAGCAGGAAGGCGCAATCGGCGTCCTCGGACTCGATCGCCGCGCGCGCCGCGCCGGCGCTCTGCTCGTAGGAGATCCCGCGCTTCGCGGCGAGGTCCTCCTCGCTCATCCCGAGGATGCCCCGGAGGACGAGCGCCTCGAGGATCACGGCGTCGAGCTCGCGGTAGCTGTCAGGCCGCCCGTCGAGCGCGCGGTCGAGCGCCGCGCGGTCGCGGAGGCGGAGCCGGAACCCCCGCTTGAGGTGGGAGTCGGCGTACCCGAACACTCCGAGCCCCTCCTGGCCGGCGGGGTCGAGCTGTCCGATTGGCACCTCCTCGACCTCGAACAGCTCCTTCAGCCCGGCGCCGAGCGGCTCGTACGCGGAGGGGTCGAGGTCCCTGAGCAGCCGGTGGGTGGGGAACACCGTGAGGCCGGGGTCCTCGAGCGAGACGAGGCACATGAGCGTGTAGCGGTGCGGGCCGTCGCCGCCGATCGCCTCGGCGTAGGTGCGGGCGGTCTCGTAGCGGTGGTGGCCGTCGGCGATCAGCAGCTCGGCGTCGGCGAGGGCCGTGGTGATCGCCTCGTGGATCTCCGCGTCGGGGACGCGCCACACGCGGTGGACGGTGCCGTCTTCGTCGGTGGTCTCGCCCCAGGGGTCGGCGCCGAGCGCCGGGGCGACGTGGCGCCACGCGTCGCCGGGGTGGAGGGAGAAGATCGGGGAGAGGTTGCGGCGCGTCGCCTCGGTGAGGCGGAGGCGGTCCTCCTTCGGCCCCGGATGGGTGCGCTCGTGGGGGCGGATCAGGCCCGCCCCGTACTCGGTTATCCGCACCCGGGCGAGGAGCCCGTGGCGGGTGTGCCGGGAGCCGTCGGGCGCAGCGTAGTCCTGGGTCAGGGCCCAGATCGCGGGCTCGCGGTCGGCGGTGAGGACCCCCTCGAGCGTCCACGCCTCGAGCGTCTCGGCGGCGTGCTCGTAGGGATCGCCGCCGCCGGGCGCCTCGGGGAGGTCGATCTCGACGACGTTGAACGGCGAGCGGGAGAGCAGCTCGCGTCGCGTCTCGGCGTCGATCACGTCGTAGGGCGGTGCCGTCACGGCGTCCAGCGACCCGACCGCGCCGAGGTTGTAATGCAGCGCGTTAAGCGGGCGAACCTCGGCCATCGGCGAACCCTAGCGAGGGTCGGCACGCCTACAATTCGCTGTCCGTCGGGGCGTAGCGAAGTCTGGTCATCGCGTTCGCTTTGGGGGCGAAAGATCGGCGGTTCGAATCCGCCCGCCCCGACTTCTGCAGGCGAACTGGATTTCGCGCGCGTGATGAGCGCCCGCTCGAGGTGATCGACCCACTGCCCTAGCATGGAGTCGTGACCGAGATCATCCATCCCACGGAGGTCAGGGTGGTAGGCGACCATCGCCTGTGGCTTCGCTTTGAAGATGGCGCCGCGGGAGAAATCGATTTCGCCGGTCGGTCATGGCGCGGCATCTTCTCCCCCTTGAGCGATCCAGAGTTCTTCCGGAGGGTCGAGCTCGATCCCGAGGTGCGTACGATCGTTTGGCCCAACGGCGCTGACATCGCACCCGAGACACTTCACAGCTGGGTAATCGACGGCGTCGAGAACGTTTCCGTCTGAGTAGGGTCCGGCGATGCCGCCGGACGCTGAGAGCAGGTCCGTCGAGGTAGAGGGGCTGCGGCTGCACTACCTGGAGCAGGGCGGCGGGGAGCCGGTGCTGCTTCTCCACGGGTGGCCGACCTCTTCGTTTCTGTGGCGGAACGTGATCCCGCCGATCGCGGCGCACAACCGCGCGATCGCGCTCGACCTCCCGGGGTTTGGCCAGTCCGACAAGCCCCTCGACGCGTCGTACAGCTTCCGCTACTACGACCGCGTCCTCAGCGGCTTCCTCGACGCGCTCGGGATCGACGCGAGCGGCCTCGCCGTCCACGACCTCGGCGGCCCGGTGGGGCTCTACTGGGCCTCCCAGCACCCCGAGCGGCTCCGCAAGCTCGCGCTCCTCAACACGCTCGTGTACGCGCGGCCATCGTGGGCGGTGATCGCGTTCGTCGTCGCCGCCCGCACCCCCGGCGTGCGGTCCTGGCTCGCCAGCCCGTCGGGCCTGGCGAAGGCGATGAGGCTCGGCGTCCACGACAAGAGTCGCCTCACGGAGGAGGTGATCCGGGGGGTGCGGGAGCCGTTCGAGACCAAGGAGGCTCGCCGCGCGCTGCTCAATGCCGGCACCGGGCTTCACCCCCGGGGCTTCAAGGAGATCGAGCGCTGGCTGCCCTCGGTCGACGTCCCGGTGCGAATCGTGTACGGCGAGCGCGACCGGATCCTCCCCGACGTCGCGAAGACGATGCGCCGCGTAGCGACCGACATCCCCTCGTCGCCCGAGGTCACAGCGCTCCCCGACTGCGGGCACTTCCTTCAGGAGGACCGGCCGGGCGAGGTCGCGCTGATCCTCTCGGACTTCTTCCGCTAAAAGGTCGATCAGCGAACGCTGATCTTGCTCAGGCCCACGCGCAGGCGGTTGCGGTCGACGGGGCCGTCGATGCCCTTCACCCTTCCCGAGCTCGTGAACTGCCAGATCGACCAGCCCGCGCCGTTCCAGTTGTCGGCGGGGACGCTCGGGCTCTCGACGCCAAAGTTCGCGACCCACAGGGGGTGACCGGCGCGCGCGAACTTGGCCGTGTCGCCGGTCGCCTGCCAGCTCGAGAGGTTTGTGTAGATGATCGGCCTCGCGCCGAGCTTGCGTCGCACCCGCTTCAGCCACGTCCGCACCCATGCGCGCAGCGAGCGCTCGTTCAGATCGCCGAAGGGCGTCTCGACGTCGAGGGCGGGGATCAGGTCACGCTTGCGCAGCGCTCCCACCTGCTCGACGAAGAGGTTCGCCTCCGCCCGGGCGTCTCTCTTCGCGCTCGCACGACCGCGCCCGTTCGCGAACGCGCGGTGGTACGCGCCGACGCGGATCCCCGCGGCGCGCGCGCCCAGGTAATTGGCCTCGTAGAACTCGTCGGCCCCGCAGCGATCCGGCACCACGGCGCAGTCGTCGCCGCTCCCCCGGCTCGCCTGGACGAACGCGAACCCGACGTTGGTCTCGCCGACCCGCTCCCAGTCGATCTCGTCCTGAAAGCGCGACACGTCGATCCCGGGCACGCGCTTGGCGGCGGGCGCCGCGCCGGGAGCGAGCATCAGCACGACGAGGCTCAGCCCCACCGTCAGCATCCATCTCGCGGCGCCAGTCCCCGCCGTGCGCACCTTTCGCAGGCTAGCGCGGACATGTCCCAGCGAAGCAGAACTGCGTGCAGGAGAAGAAGAACTCGCCGCGCTCGCCCAGCTCGCGCTGCTCGGCCGCCCACGCCTCCGTCTCCTCCTCGCCGAGCCCGCCGCCTCCCGAGAGGTAGTTCGCGATGAAGGGGAACAGCGCCGCACCGTAGGTCTCGGAATCGAATTCCGAGTCCGCGAACGTGTGCGCCTCCATCCTCACGTCCTCGAACCCCACCGACCGCAGCCGGGAGGCGAGGGTGCGCGGGAGCGTGGTGTGGACGAGGTGCCCGTCCCAGGCGCGCAGCGCCCGCTCCATCCTCGCCTCGTCGGCGGAGTGCCAGGACACGGTCGCCCAGTCGATGTCCCACACCACCGCCCGGCCGCCCGGGCGCAGCGCCCTGTGCATCTCGGCGAGCCCGGCGTCCGCGTCCTCCACGTACTCGAGCACCTGCACGCACACGGCCCGGTCGAAGCTCGCGTCCTCGACCGGCAGCGACGTGGCGCCCGCCCGGTGGAAGGCGACATTGTCGTGCCCCTCGCAGCGGCGCGCCGCGCGCCCGAGCATCGCCTCGCTGCTGTCCACGCCCACCACCGATCCGTCGGGCCCCACGTCCTCGAGCAGCTCGGAGCAGTAGAAGCCCGGTCCGCAGCCGACGTCGAGAACGCTCTCGCCGGACTCGGCGCCGAGCGCATCGCGCACGATGCGGCGCCGGCGAGCGGCGTCGCGGATGTGGTAGAGCGCCTCTATCCGCTTCGCTTCGTCCTCGTCGAACGCCAGCCGGCTCATCCGGTCGACGATTATCGGTGCATTCCGGTCGCGCGCGCACCCTGGCTCGAGGCTCAGCTCCCCTCGCGGATTCCAGTCGCCTGGCCGACCTCGATCAGGTGGCCGTCGGGATCGCGCAGATAGCAGCGGATCTCCGCCCCGCGGTCCATCGGCGGGGTGAGGAACTCCGCGCCGCGCGAGCGCCACTCGTCGTACACCGCCTGAATGTCGGCGACCCGGATGTTGAGAAAGCTGCTGACGCGGTTCGGGTCCGCCGGGGTGTCGAGGATCACCTCCGGCTTGTCCTCGGTGGGACCGCCGCCTACGTTGATGATCACCCAGGCGTTCGCCAGCCGGACCATCGACGGCTCTCCCTCCATCACGATCTCACCGCCGAGCACGTCCGCGTAGAAGTCGCGCGAGCGCTCGACGTCCTCGGCGACGATGAAGTGGGTGAGGAGGATCCCCTCGCTGGGGGCTGGGACATCGGGCATGGTGATCACCTTTCTTGGGTTTTGGTCGGGGCCTGCGGGGGCGTCCGCTCACTCCGGGCGGCGCAGCACAGCCGGAATCGTCATCAGCAGGATCTTGAAGTCGAGCCAGAACGACCAGTTCTGTATGTACCAGTTGTCCCATTCAGCGCGGTCCGCCAGCGAGGTGCCGGGGCCCCGAAGCCCGTTCACCTGCGCCCAGCCTGTGATCCCCGAGCGAACGCGGAGGCGCTCTCCGTGCTGGCGAAAGAGCACCGGCCCCGGAGCCGAGAGGCGCACCGCGCGGACCGGCGCTCGCTCGCGATGGTCGGCTACAGTGCCGGCGAGGCGATCGAGTTCTGGGACGCCTACCTGGGCGCCGGGCCGAAGCCCGGCGAGCCCCGACACACGCCGCCGCCCCCGGAGATGCTCCGCGAGGTCACCCGCCAACCCGCTGAGCTCCACGGGACCGAGGTCCAGGACCCATATCCGTACCTCGGCCCGTGAGGGCGGGCTTCCCCGGGCGCTGGGGAGTGAGGGTCGCGCTGATCGGCGTCGTCGTGGCGGGCTCCCTCGCGCTCGCGGGGCCGGCCGCCGCCGCGATCGAGGACACGGTCACCGACGACATCGAGCTCGCCCGCGACCGGCTCGCAGCCGCGGCCGCCTCGATCCCACCCGGGCGCCATCCGGTCCGCACCGCCCCAAGCGGCGAGTGGATCACCTCCGGCCCGGGGTACTGGACGAGCGGCTTCTTCCCCGGCACGCTGTGGCTGGTCCACGGCGCAACCGGCGATCCATATCTGCGCTCGCAGGCCGAGAGCCGGCTCCACGCGCTCGAGGGACAGAAGCGCGACACCTCGGGCAACGATCAGGGGTTCAAGCTCCGCGACAGCTTCGGCACCGCTCACCGGCTGACCGGAGACGACGCGTACCGCCGGGTCGTCCTGCGCGGAGCGCGGTCGCTCGCCTCGCGGTTCGGGCCCGCGGTCGGCGCGACACGCTCCTGGGGCGATCGCAGCTCGCCCGACTTCACCGTGATCGTCGACAACCTGATGAACCTCGAGCTGCTGTTCTGGGCCGCGAAGCACGGTGGGAATCCCGCGTGGTACGGGATGGCGCTGTCCCACGCCCTGCGCACGATGCGCGCCCACGTGCGCGGCGATGGCAGCACCTTCCACGTCGTCGACTTCGATCCGCGCACCGGCGCCGTGAAGCGCAAGCGCGCGCGCCAGGGGCACGCGCGGGGCTCGACCTGGTCGCGGGGGCAGGCGTGGGCGATCCATGGATTCACGATGGCCTACCGCGAGACCGGGGATCGGCGGTTCCTGGCCACCGCGCGCCGCACGGCGGATTGGTTCACCTCTCACCTTCCACCCGACGAGGTTCCCTACTGGGACTTCGATGCGCCCGGGATCCCGAACGCGCCGCGCGACTCCTCCGCCGCGGCGATCGCCGCATCGGGCCTGCTCGAGCTCGCCGCGCTCGAGCCCGACCCCGCCCGCGCCGCGCGCCACCGCGACTCCGGGGAGTCGATCATCGCCTCGCTCTCCACGCCGAGCTACCTCGGGCGGGGAGGGGCGACACAGGCGCTCCTCCTCCACGGCACCCAGGACAGGCCGAGGGGCAGCTTCGACACCGGCCTCTTGTTCGGCGACTACTACTTCATCGAGGCGCTGCTCCGCCACCGCTCCCCGCCGGCCCCCGAACCTGCTCCGGAGCTCGACGTCGCGGTGAAGGACGGCCGGCTCCGCGCGACCGTGTCGTCGGACGAGGCCGGCAGCGTGAAGGCGGCGCTTCTCGCGCGACGCGCGACGGCCCGCAGGCTTGACCTCCGAACCGCGGGCTCGAGCGTGCTCGGCGGCGGCCGGGTGCGGCTGGACGGGCCGGGGGAGGTCGCGCTTCGGCTGCGGCTCGCGTCGGGAACGAAGAAGGCCGTTCGCCGCCTGCAAAGCGCGCGTGCCCTCCTCAGCGTGGTGATGAGAACGGCCGACGGGCGTGTCTCCGCAACCGCCGTCCAGCTCCGTTTGTAGGGCCGGGTACGACTGCATAAGGGGGATAGCGCCCCCGGGAGGACTCGAACCTCCGGCCCGCTGCTTAGAAGGCAGCCGCTCTGTCCACTGAGCTACGGGGGCGTACCTTCAGGATAGGTCCGGACGAGGAGAGATGATGCGAGGATGCCTACTCAACTCGCTTCGCCCGCTTGCGGACGTAGTACTCCCCCTCCCGTAACCATCGGACGCTGCCCCAGGTTTCGAATCCTGCCGGGGGCGCTCTGCAACCGCGCGCGCGTAGTGGCTCCATGGGGATCGCCCCTCCGAGAGCGACGGGCTGTGTGCAGAATCCTGTACACTAGTTCGCGAATGGCCAAGACGGTCCCGTTCACGGAGGCGCGCGCGAGGCTCACGGAGTTGCTCGACGAGGTGAACGAGCGGCACGAGCATGTCGTCATCACTCGCAATGGTCGCCCGGCTGGAGTAGTCCTCTCGAGCGAGGAGTACGAGGCGCTCGCGGAGACGCTGGAGGTGCTCGAGGACGACGAGGCCCTTGAGGCGCTGCGCGAGAGTGAGGCGGACGTCCGGGCCGGCCGGGTGTACTCCCTGGAAGAAGTGAGACGCGAGCTCGGGCTTGCCTGAGCCCCGCCTGACGCGGCGCGCGCGCAACGACCTGGAGGCGCTCCCCGAGACGGTTCGCGAGGCCGTGCTCGAGACGCTCACCTTGATCGGCGCTGAGCCCGAGCGCGCTGGGAAAAGGCTCGTCGGTCGCCTGGAAGGGCTGTGGTCGGCGCGCGTGGGCAACTATCGGGTGCTCTACACGGTTCAGGGGGGACGGGTAATCGTGCGGGCGATCCGACATCGCGCGGTCGCGTACCGCCGTCGCCGGGGCTGAACTGCCTTCGGCCACTCCTCGCACGGCGGCGGCTCAGAGCGATCTGGCCGGGCGCCAGCGGAGCGGCGTGGTTCGGATT
>JBOGZH010000148.1:0-4314 GCA_050697095.1 Solirubrobacterales bacterium | reverse complement strand
GCGATCGCGAAGCGGGCGCCGACCGCGCCGGAGGTGAACCACTTGTGCCCGTTCAGCACCCAGGAGTCCCCGTCGCGCACGGCGCGTGTGCGGAGGAGCGTCGGATCCGAGCCCGCCACCTCGGGCTCGGTCATCGAGAAGCAGCTCCGGACGTCGCCGGCGAGGAGCGGGTCGAGCCAGCGCCTGCGCTGCTCTTCGTTGCCGTACTCCGCCAGGATCTCCATGTTGCCCGTGTCCGGCGCCGCGCAGTTGAAGACCGCCGGGGCGGCAGCGGTGCGTCCCATCTCCTCGCACAGGACCCCGTACTCGGCGTTCGTCAGCCCCGCGCCGTAGCGCTCGCCGGGCATGAACAGGTTCCACAGGCCGTCCGACCGCGCCCGCTCGCGGACCTCGACGATCACCTCGGGATAGGGGACGCTGGGTCGCACCTCCTCGTCGAGCGCCCGCAGCGCCTCGGCCTCGACCGGGTACACGTGCTCGCGCATGAACTCCCGCACACGCCCGCGGAGCTCCTCGACGCGAGGGCTGAGCTCGAAGTCCATCGAGGGGAGCCTACCCGGATGCCGGCGTCAGCCGCCGCCGGCGCCGGGGGCGCCGTCGGGCTGTGGCCCCGCCCTGATGCCCCGCGAGATGATCACCTGGGCGGCGAACAGCACCCCGATCATGAGCGACGCGATCACGACCGCCGGCACCACAACCTCGGGCGTGCCCTCGTTGACAATCAGGGTCGTCCCGGCGGCGACGAGCACCACGGCGAGCGCGGTACGCAGGAAGCCCTGCCGCACCCTGACGGCGAGCAGGCCGCCGAGCAGCACGCCGGGGATCGAGCCGAGCAGGATGTTGCCGGCGAGCAGGAAGTCGACGTTGCCGCCGATCCAGTGCGCGATCCCGGCCGCCCACAGCAGAATCGCGGCGTGGAAGACGTCCGTGCCGACCACGCGCTGGGGGACGAGGCGGAAGATCGCGATCAGCGCGATCGCGATCAGGGTGCCCGATCCGGCCGAAGTCAGCCCGATCACGAACCCGGTCACCATCCCGGTGATCACCGCGGCGACGATGTGGCGCGTGTAGAGGTGCATCGCGTAGCGCTCCTGGATCACGTGGCGCAGGAAGACGGAGCGCAGGATCGTCGCCAGGCCAACCACGAGGAGCGCGCCGCCGAGCATCCCCAGCACGAGCTGGTCGAGGTCGTCGCCGTAGCTGCGCTGAAGCAGCTCGATCACCCACACGCCCAGGATCGCCGAGGGGACGCTCCCGACCGCGAGCCAGAACGCCAGCCCGCGGTGGACCGTCTTCAGGCGCAGATGCTGGACGCCGCCCACCGATTTCGTGATCGCGGCGTAGAAGATGTCGGTGCCGATCGCGGTCACGGGCGAGATCCCGAAGACGAGGATCAGCATCGGGGTCATCAGCGACGCGCCGCCCATCCCCGTCATCCCGACCAGGATCCCGATGCCGAGCCCGAAGATGATGATCGCCGGATCCATCGCTCAGCCGTATTCCACCTTGTTGACCGGAAAGCTCGAAACCAAACGAGCCAGCATGGTAGGGACTAGCGATGCTGCCAGGCGTCCGGATCGCGCGCGTGCTTGAGCTCGAGCAGGATGTGCTCGAGGAACTGAAGCGGGATCTCCTGCGCCTCGGACAGGCGCTCGCCCTTGACGGGCTCTCCGTCGGGGGCCGCGGCGAGCTCGAGGGCGGCGCGGACCGCGTAGTCGGCCTTGGCGGAGATCCTCATGTGCTTTCCTTCGGCGCCGCATGATCGATCTTCAGTCCCACTCCACCGTCTCCGACGGACAGCTCGAGCCGGCCGCGGTCGCGGAGGCCGCCGCCGCGGCCGGGGTGACGACGATGTCGCTCACCGATCACGACGCGATCGCCGGCGTGCCCGCCGCGGTCGCAGCGGCGCAGGCCGCCGGGATCGAATGCGTTCCGGCGGTCGAGCTCTCGTGCGTGCACGAGTACTCCGACGACCTCCATGTGCTCGGCTACTGGATCGACCTCGACGCGATCGGCCCGGCGTGTGCCCGTGCGCAGCAGGAGCGGGTGCGCAGGGCCGAGGAGATCGTTGAGCGGCTGAACTCGGTCGGAGTCGCGGTGACGATCGAGGACGCGATCGCCGAGGCCGGCGACGCGCTCTCGGTCGGACGGCCGCACATCGCCCGCGCCGCGGGGGCGGGGGAGGACATGAGGCCGTTCTTCGAGGAATACCTGGTTCCCGGCGCGAAGGCGTTCGTCCCGCGACGGTGGCCGACGGCGACCGAGGCGGTGGAGCTGATCCACGGCGCGGGCGGGGCGGCGGCGGTCGCGCACCCGTTCTGGGACGTTCGGGACCCGAATCAGGTCCGAGCGCTTGTCGACAGCCTTCCGCTGGAGGCGGTCGAGTCGTTCTACCCGTCGCACAGCCGCGACGAGACCGCGTTCTGCCTCGAGCTCTGCACGGAGCGCGGGTTGACCCCGACGGGATCCTCGGACTTCCACGGGCCCACCCACAAGACCTTCTCGCGCTTCGGCGCCTACGACACGTTCGGGCTCGGCGGGCCGCAGGTGCCGCCGAAGCGCGAAGCCTAGGAGCTCCGCGCGGGGATCAGTCCGCGTTCCTCGAGGTAGGCGATGATCTGCCCCGCGGACTCCTCGGGCGTCTGAGCCTCGGTCTCGAGCACCAGCTCCGGGCTCTCCGGTGGCTCGTAGGGATCAGACACACCCGTGAACTCCTTGATCTCGCCGGCCCGGGCCTTCGCGTACAGGCCCTTGACGTCGCGGCGCTCGCACTCCTCGACCGACGCCTTCACGTACGCCTCGATGAAGCGACCGTCCATATGCCCGCGCGCCTCGTCCCGGATCTCCCTGTAGGGCGAGATCGCGGCGGTGATCACCGGCACGCCGTTGCGTGACAACAGGTCGGCGACGAAGGCAACGCGACGGATGTTCGTGTCGCGGTCCTCCTTCGAGAACCCGAGCCCCTTGGAGAGGTTCTGGCGCACGACGTCCCCGTCGAGGACTTCGATCGCGGATCCGCGCGCCTCCAGCTCCCTCACAACCAGCTTGCTGATCGTCGTCTTGCCGCTCCCGGAGAGCCCGGTGAACCACAGGGTGAATCCCTGCTCAGAGGCCATCTCAGTCCGACTCCTCTCTATATGCTTTGATCAGGATCTCCGCAACCTCTTCCCTCGTGAACTCATGCGGGGGCGTCTCGCCCGCCGCCAGCATCTCGCGCACCTTCGTCCCGGACAGGAACAGGTGCGCGTCGTCCGGATGGGGACAGGTCTTGTTGGACGCCATCCCCTCGCAGTCCTGGCACCAGAAGGTGTGCTCGAAGAAAAGGGGCTCGATCCCCAGCTCGCCGATGTCCACCTCGTCGAAGATCTGCTGGGCATCGTAGGTGCCGTAGTAGGCGCCGACACCGGCGTGATCCCGCCCGACGATGAAGTGGGTGGCGCCGTAGTTGCGCCGCACGATCGCGTGGAAGATCGCCTCGCGCGGGCCCGCGTAGCGCATCGCCGCGGGGTTGACGCCGAGCACGGTGCGGTCCTGGGGGTAGTAGCGCTCCAGGAGGATCTCGTAGCAGCGCATCCGCACCTCGGCGGGGATGTCGCCCTTCTTCGTCTCGCCGATGATCGGGTGCAGGAAGAGCCCGTCGGAGATCTCCAGCGCCGCCTTGGTCAGGTACTCGTGGGCGCGATGGATCGGGTTGCGCGTCTGGAAGGCGACGATGCGCTTCCAGCCGCGGCCGGCGAACGCCTTGCGCGACTCCTCGGGGGACAGGAGCCGCCTCTGGAAGGCCTCGTCGTGGTCGGGCAGCGCGTCCGCCTCGATCGGTCCCGCGAGGCAGCGGTTGCCCTCGCCGTAGATCGCCGCGACGCCGGGATGCGCGTCCTCCTTCGTGCGGTAGACCATCTCGGCCTCGCGCTCCACTTCGCGCTCGAAGACCTCCTCCACGGTGAGGCGGCCGAGCGCCTTGCCGTCGGCGGAGCTCAGCTCGACGACGTCGCCCGTGCTCGCGTCGAGCTCCGTGGCGAGCACGATCGGGATCGACCAGACCTCGCCGCCGGCGAGCTTCATCGACTCGACGACCGAGCGCCAGTCCTCGGCCCCCATGAACCCCCCGAGCGGCGCGAAGCCGCCGTTCGCGAGCAGCTCGAAGTCCGCCGTCTGCCGGGCGCTCAGCGTGACGGAGAGGGCCTGCTCGGTCTTTGCGTTCGCCATCAGTGCAGCGCGAGCCCGCTAGTGCAGCCCGCACTCCGTCTTCTCGGCGTCCGCCCAGCGGCCGTCGCGGGGCGCCGCGCCGTTGCCGGGCGGGCGGGTGCAGTGGGT
>JBOGZH010000147.1:0-2597 GCA_050697095.1 Solirubrobacterales bacterium | reverse complement strand
GCCTACGGCGATCGCGTGATCGACAGCGCGATCGACGTCGCCATGCTCCAGGTACCAATGGCTGGCTCGTGCGTGAAGCTCAGCTTCCTGCTTTACGCCGGCTCGATGCAGCTCGCCCTCCAGCATCTCGCGGAGCAGCGCGTGGTAGCGGTATTCGCGGTCCCTTTGGTCGAGTGGGACTACGAGCAGGTTCGAGCGCGCCAGCTCCTTCAGGGTCTCGGCGGAGCCCTCCTGCTCCAGCACCGCGTCGCACAGCGGCCCCGAAAGCCGGTCGAGAATCGAGGTGCGGATGAGGAAGTCCACAGCCGCCGCCGGCCGCCCTTCCAGGAACTCGTCGCGCAGGTAATCGGCGACGAGGCGGTTATCGCCCAGGACCCGCCGGACTGCGGAATCCAGCTCTTCACCGTGGCCCACCGAAAGCGTCGCCAGGTAAAGGCCGACCGGCCACCCCTCGGTGTCCTCTACGAGGCGCGCCACGCCCTCGGCGCTCAGGCTCAGCCCGGCCTGATCGAGCAGCTCCGACGCCTCCAAGCGCGACATCGCCAGATCCTCGGCGCGCAGCTCGAGGAGCGACCGCCGGGCCCGAAGGCGCCCGAGGGAGATGGCGGGCTCCTCCCGCGACGCGATCGCTGGTGTTCTTCGCCGGGGATTGGCTCATCGATCGGCACGGCGGCAGCTCGCGCAAGGATTCTCAGGGCGACCAGGAGAGCGGCTCTGCACTCAGCATCGTCCTGGGGACGGTTCTCGACGGGATTCCGGAATCCATGGTGATCGGCCTGACGATCGTCTCGGGAGGAGAAGTGAGCGCCGCCTACCTCACAGCGGTGTTCCTCTCCAACCTCCCCGAGTCGATCGGATCGTCGACCGGCCTTGCCGCGGCCGGCTGGAAGCATTCGCGGATCATCGGCCTCTGGACTGGCGTCGCACTCGTATCAGGGATCTCGTCCGCTCTCGGCTACGGCCTCCTCGAGGACGCGTCCGACGGCACGGTGGCCTTCGTCCAGACCTTCGCCGCCGGCGCGATCCTCACCATGCTCGCGGACACGATGCTGCCCGAGGCGTACAAGCATGGGGGCAAGCTGACCGGAGTTATCGCGACGCTCGGCTTCGCGACCGCCTACGGGATCCATCTCTTCGAGTAGGACGGATCAGAGCAACCCGATCTCCTGGTCTCCTGGCCGCGCTCACGAAAGTGCGGGAGGACCATCATCTTCCCGGTGCTCTGGATCATCGGCGCCCTGATGGCGCCCACGCCGGCGGCCGTCGCGGCTGAGAGAGTCGAGGCCCGGCCGGCACCTTGACCGGCCGGCGAAACCGCGAGCCGCCACGCCGGGCCCTGGAAACCCGGCGCGGCGGTCGCCTGCCGCGGTAACCGTCGCGGTCCCGCGGACCCGCCCGTTCTCCCCCCGCCCCGAACGGGACGGGGTCGGGGCGGGCGGAAGCCTCACATCACTTGAAGGTGATCGCGTTCACCGCGGCCTTGATCTTCTCCACGATCACCTCGGCCAGCTCGGTCCCCTGCTTGCCGTTGAAGCCCTTCATCGCCGCGACCATCCCGACCATCAGCAGCGAAACGAGCAGGATCAGGCCGACGTACTCGACCGTCCCCTGACCTCTCTCGCCCTCGAGCGCGGCGGTGATCGCGCGGGCGCGCCGCGAGGCGGCCGCGTGCATCCATCCGAACAGCGCGTAGAGCATCTGCCCTCCTTCGGTTCCTCGATTGACGCGGCGATGCTCCCGCCACCGACGTGCCCGATCCAGACCGCGGCGCCGCGAATCAGGGTTGGAAGCGTGTCTGAAGCGTGATCGCGCGGGCCCCATTCACAGTCGACACGGTCCGCGCGGTTTCGGTGCAACACGACTACGAGCTGATCCTCGGCGGAACGGACCGCGGCTTCCAGAGCGTGTGGTTGGTCGAGCGCGGAAGCCTGTAGCGATACGCTCCCGGCCGGGAGCGCAAGTGGGGTATCTGCTCAAGGCGATCATCGGCGCGGCGCTGTTCATCGGCGCGGCGGCGCGGTGCAACGTCAAGCTCGTGGAGCTGCTCGAGACGGGCACCTGCGCCTCGGGCAACCAGCCGTTCGAGATCGCCCGCGAGTGCCCGGAGGGATCGAGACCACCGCCCTGCTGCTGGTCGCGGGGGTATTCGCTGGGATGATCGGGGCGATCGGATCCTCGCGCCTGGGTGCCGCCGGCCCGAGCAGCGGGGGCGGCGACGCGGTCGGGAAGCTCGAGCGGCTGCAGAGGCTGCGCGAGAAGGGCGCCCTGGCCGAGACGGAGTTCGAGCGCGAGACGGCGAAGATCCTGGCCGAGATGTGATGGCTGCGGACGAGGTCACAGAGCCGGTCGAGGGCGACGGCTACGCCGTCGGCAACATCGACGCGATCGGCGAGGGCTACGGCTTTCGCAAGATCCGTCGCGAGCTCGGGGTGACCGCGTTCGGGGTCAACGCGATCGTGATGCCTGCCGGGTACGAGAGCGGCAGCCACTTCCACGACGAGCAGGAGGAGCTCTACTTCGTCCACCGCGGCCTGATCGAGTTCGAGTTCGGCGACGGCTCCACGCACGTGCTCGGGGAGGGCGGCGTGGCCCGGGTC
>JBOGZH010000146.1:0-2146 GCA_050697095.1 Solirubrobacterales bacterium | reverse complement strand
CGGCGAGCTCGCGCACCCCCGCGGTGGCCTCCGGCGGCTGGCGCGGGGCGAACAGCTCGGTGTCGACCCCGGGTGGCCCGAGCCGGGTCCGTGCGGGGAGATCGGCGTCCTCGAGCGTCTCCCAGAGGCGCTCGGCCGTGTGCCGCGAGCCGACGAGCACTCCGGCGGCCGCGTCGATCCCCTCGCGCGCGAAGGGGAGGAAGCGGGCGGGCCCGGGCCGGACCGTGAACTCGAGCGCGCTGCCATGGATCTTCGCGGCGAACGCGAGCCCGGCGCGGGCGAGAACCACGGGGCCCATCACGAGGTGGTTGGCGAGCCCGGCGTCGGCGCCCCCGATCGCGGCCGCGACGTCGCGGACAGCGCCCACGTTCGCCTCGAGATAGGCGTCCAGCTCCTCGCCGCTCAGCTCCGCGAAGGTCTTGACCGTGAAGCCCTCGTAGCGGTCGAAGACGTAGACCGGCAGCACGCCGCCGATCTCGGGGAGGTACACGGTGACGCTCCCGCCGCCCTCGCGCTCGGGTGAGCCGCTCGCGGCGGACTCGAGGTGCAGATCCCCCTCGCGCCACTTCCCGACCCCGTCCACCCAGGGGAGCGATCCGGCCTCGCGGTCCTGGCACAGGAGGTGGACGTCGTGCCCGAGCCGCGCGAGCGCCTGCGCGAGGCTAGCGTTGTAGACATTGCTGCCGGTGCCGCGCAGCAGGTAGCCGTGGAAGACGAGGACCTTCAGGTTGCTAATCGCAGAGACCCGGGTTCTCGTCACACGCCTGCTCGAACTGCTCCTGGGGGCTCCCCGCGGGCGGCGGGAGATCGTTCTCCTCGGTGTCCTGCTCGGGGTCGTAGGTGTCCTCGGCTCCGACGCCCCCCGACTCCGGGACTGTGGGTCCCGTGTCGGCGGGGGTCTGATCGCCGCCACCCCCACCGCCCCCGCCACCGTTCTCGCCGGACGGCCCGGTGGGGCCGGTCGCCTCGGTGTCGGTGGTCGTCGGCGTGGTCGCGACGGTCTCCTCGTCGTCGCCCGTCCCGGGGAAGTCGCAGCCGGCGAACGCGGCGCCCCCCACGCCGAGCGCCGCCACCGCGGCCCAGACCGCTGCCCGGCGCGGGAGGCCGGGGAGACGCGGAGCGGGCCCGCTCACGACGCCCCGTCGAGCGCGGGCTGGCGCAGCCCGCAGTGGGGACAGTCGCTGATGTCGAGCCCGATCAGCTCGTCGCAGCGCCCGCAGATGCGCAGGTTCTCGGGCGTGCGCACCAGCTCCGACGCCGAGGGCTCGAGCGGCAGCACCCGGGTCACGGGCCGCAGCTCCTCGCCGGTCTCGCGATCCACGTAGACCTCCTCGGGATCGGCCCTCACCAGGGCCTCACGCCCCGACGCGGGCGCACGCATTCGGTATGTCTGGCGCGCGGGCATTGCTGGAGGGCGGAACGATAGCGGGAGTCGTGGCCGCCGAGGCTCAGCCGCCGGGCGTGTAGTAGCCCCAGTAGAGGAGCCGGGCGGTGCGGTATGTGCAGCCGTACACGCGAGTCTTGCCGACCTTCTCGTGGGCGCGGCTCGCCTTCAGGTCGTTGTTGCCGGCACACTTGTTGGAGGCGCGGCTCGCACGCCACGCGTCCTTTCGCGAAAGGTCGACGGCGAAATCGGACACCCAGCTCGGAACGGTGAGCGCGAGGACGTCGCCCTTGTTGAGCTGGAGCGGAGCGGCGAGCGTGAAGATCGGCTTCTGGCCGAGGTGCTCGCTGAGGTCGGCGGCGGGACTGTGGCGCTTGAGCCTGTACCTCTTCTTCCCCCTGGGCTCGAGCACCGACACCCTCGCGGCGGGAGAAGTCCCGAAGGCGTCGGAGCGGTAGAACCTGCCGAAGAAGCGGCTCTGCGAGGGCTTGGGCCGCGAAACGTCGACGCTCCAGGCCACGAGCTGACCGCTCTGGCGCACTTTGAACGGGTCCTTCGTCCCGCTCGCGTGGGTCTGGAAGCCGGTGACGCTGCCCACCGCCTCGCAGGGGTCTTTCGGACAGCTCGGACGAGGAGTCTTCTTCGTCTTCCCGATCGTCTTCGCGCGGGCCGCACTCGCCGGGTCGGCGCCCGTGCCGGCGGCCACCACGGTCGCGCACAGCGCGAGCAGCGCGGCGCCGGCCGCGAGCAGCAGGGCTCGGC
>JBOGZH010000145.1:0-3815 GCA_050697095.1 Solirubrobacterales bacterium | reverse complement strand
CCGCCCTGGCTGTTTCCGTCGTAGTACAGGCGGTCGATGTCGATCAGCGAGCCGTCGGCGGACCGGAACGCCGGATCGGTCATCAGCCCCTGCGGGTGGATCATCAGCCGGCCGAGGAACTGGGCGTTGAGCGCGCCCTGCTGGAGGCGGTCGACCACGTTCGGGAAGTTGTTCAGGTCCTGGAGCGCGGAGACGTCGTAGGGCACGTCGTTCTCCGACATCCCCCACGAGTCGGTGGCGCAGAAGACGAAGTTGTGCTCCGCCGCCATGTCCTGGATGTTCCCGGCGTCGACCTCGTCCGCCGACCCGAGCAGGCCGTGGCCGTACAGCGACGCTCGCGCGGGGTCGTTCTGGGCGACGTGCGGGACGACGCAGACGAACCGCGGCGATGCGATGTTGCCCGGGATCTGGTCGGGCAGCGCGTCGCGCTTCGAGGATCTGTAGTTGAACCCCGACCCGGGCGGGCACCCCTGTTGCTCGAGATAGCACGGGACCGTGAAGGTCCCGCGAACGATCCGCATCAGGTCCGGGTTCTCCGCGGGCGTGAAGCTCTCGACGTCGGTCACCTGGAACTGCGGCGCCCCGCCCTGCACCCGGCGGTTGGCGAGGTTGCGGTCGCCGAGCTGTGAGAAGGCGTCATTTCGGATCTCGAGTAGGCGCGAGCTCAGGCCCCTGCGGCTGGCGACGGTGAAGTTCCACGCCTCATAGAGGCTCTTGTCGCGATCGATTCCCTCGTGCCTCAGCGCCCTGAAGATCGCCCGGTAGCGCTTGCGCTGCGCGTCGAGCTCGTCGGGGAGGTTGCCGCCGTCGCGCAGCAGCTCGAACCAGCGCGGCGCCTGGATCGCGTTCCCGCTCGCGTCCTCGAGGTCGCGCAGGGCGACCACGTAGCGGTGCTTCTCCTTGAAGTTGACCGCGGGGTGGATCAGCAGGTTGGTCGCCTCGGCAGAGCCGGCGTTGGAGTCCAGCTCGACCCAGATCGGATGCCGCTTGCCGGTGTCCTGGTCGATGACGACGACCGGGGCGCCCCTGCGCCGGTACTGCGCAATGTCGGCGAGCGGGACCGGGCCCGTGTTCTGGAGCGCCTGCGGCGTGCCGAGCCCGGGAACGTGGACGGTGATCATGCTGCCCGGGCTGAAGCCGTCGTTGCGGTTCCACTCCGCCGGGCTGACGGCCACCCCCTCGGTGTTGACCGGCATCGCGTCGGCGGGGAGCTTCACCCGGCGGCCCGTCGGCGTGTTCGCCTTCTTCGTGAACAGGTTGTTCGGGAACGGCTGCAGACACGGTTCGTCGTCGAGGAACGGCTGGCAGGTCGCGATCGAGGCCGAGGCGCTCGGCGCCAGCAGCGCCCCCGCAGCCGCGACCGCCACGACGATCGCACCCGCGAGAGTGCGTCCCCTGGCCGCTCCTGCGCTGCTCATCCGAGCCCTCCTCCCGTCGTCAACGGCGGGCAGTCTAATACAGCCGCATCACCGGCTTCGAGATCAGCGGACCCGCTCAGGCTCTTGTCGCGACGACCTCGACGTACTCGCCGGGAACGATCATCGCCCGCTCTCCGCCCGTGTTGGCCCCACCGGCCAGCTCGAGCAACTCGGCGCCGAGGGCATCCCCCTTCTCCCCCACCGTCTCGAAGGCAACCTTGGTCGGTCCGAAGTAGGTGCGGAAGAGCTCCAGCCAGTGCTCGGGGGAGTGAAAGCGAAACACGCACTCGCGGCGCTCCACGACGAGGTCCGTGACCTCGTCGCCGAACAGCTCCCGCAGCCGCTCCTCGGTCCCCCACAGCGGCGGTGGCTTGACGCCCGGCGGGGGACCGTCCGGCGCGACGTGAGACATCGTTGTCTTGAACATCTGGCCCACGAAGCCGCCCGGCGTCCAGTTGGCCATCCCGATTCGCCCGCCCGGGCCGCAAACCCGCAGCAGCTCGCCCGCCGCACGCTCCTGGTCCGGGGCGAACATCGCGCCGAACGTGGACAGCACGCAGTCAAACGTGCCCTCATCGACAGGCAGGGCCTCGGCATCTCCCTCCACGAACTCGATCTCGAGCCTCTCCGCCGCCGCTCTCTCGCGCGCGCGATCGAGCAGCGCCGGGACGTAGTCGACGCCGGTTACATCCGCGAAGCGTCGCGCCGCGGCGATCGCGGTGTTCCCGCTCCCGCAGGCGACGTCGAGCACGCGCTCGCCGGGGAGGACGCCGACCGTCTCGCACAGGTTCTCGCCGATGATCTGCATGGTGGTCGCGATCACCGCGAAGTCCCCCTGCGACCACATCTGTTGCTGGCCCTGCTTGACCGCGTCCAGATCCACTGACTCCTGCTCCGCCATCTCGCCTCCTTGTCTCGCTGCACCCACGGTAACGGAGCCGGTGACGCGCGTCACGACTGAGCCGCGCCTTCCTCCAGGTAAGCCCCGATCCAGCCTCGATAGGGGCCGATGAAGTCACGAGCCGCTTCACGGATGAGCTCCGCAGCGCGATGAACATCGCCGGCGGGGGTCTGCACGTAGCTGTGCTCGATCATCGAGCGAGCCCTCTGCGCCCGCGTCAGCCGGCGGTAGAGCTCGCCGTCGATGACCCCTGCGTCGCGCAACGCTTCGAACGCCTGCTGGGCCGATGAGCCGTCATCTCCCATTGGCGGAAGCGGCAACCGTGCGAGCCGAGCCCCAGCCTTGGCGAGCTCGGCGACGAAGTTCTGAACCCGCCCCACGGCCCTCTCAACGGCCTGGACCCGGTTGTACGCCTCCATGTCGTCTGTGGTGTCGAAGGCCTCCTTGAAGGCCCGGAGGTCGAAGTCCTCACCGAATGCCCCCATCGCCGTTTCCAGCGCGGCGTATTGACGCGGGAAGTCCTCGAGGTGGCGGACGATGTCGCGTTCCCAGCGCTTGCGATCCGCCTTTCGCGGCTCTGCGTCGGCCATCCTCACCGATCCACCAGACGGTCGATGCCGGCGAGGGCGGCTCGGGCCTGGTCGGCTTGCTGCCTGCGGCCACGGCGCCGCAGGCCGGCTTCGCGCCGGCGCAGTCGTAGCCACAGCCCCTCTCGATCGACGAGCACGCGCCCGTCGCTCACGACATCGGCGAGGAAGAGCGGATCGGCCTCAGCGTCGTGGAGCCGGATGACGTCAACGTGACGGCCAACCGTCGCCGACAGCTTTGCGCTCAGATCGACCACGCGCTCGAGGCTCGAATCGCCCAGCTCGACGACCATGTCGACATCGCTCGCCGGCGTGTCGGTTCCCGTAGCCGCGGAGCCAAATAGAAGTGCGAAGCGGACGTTCTGCTCCGTCCGAAGAGCGGCACGCAAGGCAGCCAGCATCGACCATGAGCGCCGCACGTAGCGCCGCTCCGTCAACGGTAGCTCCAAGGTCCTCGGCGTAGGCCTGGCCGCACGCAGCGTCCCTTGGTTCACGGCGCGCCGGAGCGTTCGCTCGTTGACTCCCACTTCCTGGGCCAGCATCGCAAGATCGGCCATGTGTCCATTGTAGTGGAGTGATATGTCCGATAATAGGGGGATCGTGTGTCCAATAGTCGGGTCGGCGGCCACCCGCGCGTCAGGGGGTTGCAACTTTGGCCGTCCCCCCAGCCCTCGATCGGGGACGATCCCGTACTCCTCCTCGGGATCAGCCTCGATGCCAAGGACCTCGCAGACGTGCGTCCCGCCCCCAGCCGTCTGCCGCCCAGAGGAGGACGTTACCGTCGAGCTGGCCGCCTGCGAGCAGGCGGCCGCCCGGGGAAACGCGACCGAGCGGACCTCGGGCTCGCCGGGACGCTTCGCGCGCCTACGGGCAGTCCTTCCCCGCGCACCGCGCCGCGCGGTGCAGAGC
>JBOGZH010000144.1:0-9562 GCA_050697095.1 Solirubrobacterales bacterium | reverse complement strand
GCCTACCACTCCTCGCAGGTGTACGGCTACGCCTACGTGGCGCTGAAGCGGCGGATGAAGGCGATCGGGATCGACATCCCGCCGCCCGAGGAGCTGATGCCCGGCCCGATCGACCCCGAGGGGCTCGAGGGGCGACGCGAGCCGCAGCCGGCGGCGGGCTCACCCGCTTGATCGCGGAGCGGCGAGGGCGTACCGTTTAGTCCGGCCGCGGGCTTCAGCAGCTTTTCACACGACGTCTCACGACTCGCGTTCCTGCTCGGAGTCAAACGACCAACCTCCACAGGAGGAGAGGCGCCCGCGGCCCTTCTACAGAAGCCCCTCCGCCCGCAGCCACTCCTCGGTGCGACGCATGCCCTCGTCGAGCTCGACGCGCGGCGCCCACCCCAGCTCCTCGCGGATGCGGCGGGTCGACACGGTGCCCCTGCGGTCGATGAAGGTGATCGCGTTGCGGGTGAGGGCGGGAGGGGCATCGCGCAGGCCGGCGATCGCCTCCATCGCCCCGGCGGCCGTAGCCAGCAGCGGCCGCGGCAGGCGGCGCGCGGGGCGGCCCCCCACCATCTCGGCGAAGCGGTTGAAGTAGTCCTCGAACGTCACCGGCTCGCCGTCCCACGCGGCATAGGGGCGGCCCGGCTTCCCCTCGGACAGCCCGAGCGCGACGGCTTCGACCAGGTCGTCGATGTACAGCGGCAGCATGACCCCGTCGCCCTTCCCGGGCACGGCGAGCTGGTTGGACCGCGCCAGCTCGAGCGGGCGCAGGGTCCAGGGCACCGAGGCGGGCCCGTACACATCACCGGGCCGGATCACGACCGCGCCGCGGCGGCAGGCGAGCGCGTCCGAGGCGCTCTTGGTGTCGATGTAGGGGATCCCGTAGGTGCGGTGGAAGACGTCCTCATCCTGCTCCCCCGGCTCGTCGTAGCCGTACACGACGACGGAGCTGACGTGGAGGACGCGATCGGCGCCGGCCCGCTCTGCGGCGTCGAGCACGTTGCGGGTCCCGCCGACGTTCACCCGCACGAAGTCGTCCATCGATCCGTACTCGCGGACGTGGGCGGCGGTGTGGACGACGTGGTCCGTGCCGTCGGCGCTCTCCAGCGCGCGCTCCACCGACTCGAGCTCGGCGACGTCGGCGCGCGCGAACTCGGCGCCCGTAGCCACGACGCGGTCGGTCGTCCCCTCGTTGATCTCGAGCCCGACGACCGCGGCGCCCCGCTCCACCATCCCGCGACAGATCGCGTTCCCGATGAAGCCGCCGGCGCCCGTGACCGCGACCTTGCGCCCGTCGAAGCGTGGGCCCTCACTCATGGGTCGAACATATACTCGCCGCGCATTGGGCAGGCCCACCCGACACCGCCGACGCCGCTCGACGCTCGGGACCGTGGTTCGCTCCGCCGCCGTCGGCTCGCTGGTCGCCGCCGCGGTGCTGCCCCTGGTGCGAAAGCGCCTCAGGGTTCCCCCGGCCGTGACCGCCGCCGCGGTCGGCTCGGCGCCGTTCGCGCTCGCGGTCCTGCGCCCGCGGACGCGCGCCCGCGACGTCGCGATCTTCGTTCTCCAGATGTGGGCGTTCACGGTCGTGCACGAGCTCCCCTACGACGATCCCGAGCGCCTGCGCGAGCGCCTCAGGGTCCGCTACCCGATCCGGGTGGACCGGGCGCTCGGCGGCGGCGAGCTGCCGACCCACCGCCTTCAGCGCGCGTTCTCGAGGCCCGGCCCCGTCGGCGCCCGGGACGTCTTCCTCACGATCGTCCACTGGGCGTGGTTCCTGGAGCCGCACGCGGCGCTGCTCTGGGTCCTGCTGCGCGACGAGGGGAACTTCCCGCGCTCCGCGCGGCAGATGGCCGCGGCGTTCGACCTCGGCTGCGCCGTGTACATGCTGGTACCGACCGCGCCGCCGTGGTGGGCGGGCGAGCACGGCCACACGGCGCGCCCGGTGCGCCGGATCATGGTCGAGGTCGGTGAGCCGATGTGGGGCCGCGCTTGGCCGAAGATGTACGAGTCCCTGGGCGGCAACCCATGGGCCGCGATGCCGTCGCTTCACTTCGCGACCTCGGTGCTGGCCGCGATGCTGCTCGCGGAGAGCGGACGGGACATGGGTGCGGCGGGATGGGGCTACGCGCTGACGCTTGGGTTCGCGCTCGTGTACATGGGCGAGCACTATGTCGTCGACCTGCTCGCCGGAGCGGCGCTGGTCACCGCGATCCGCCGCGGTGAGCCCCTCGTCGCTCCCGTGGCGGGGCGGATCAGCGGCGCGGTCCAGCGCCTGGAGCGGCTCGCCGCCGGCTAACGGCGGAGCGGTTTGCGACGATAGGGGAGCCATGGCCGGCTCGAGCGATCTCGAACCGAAGGTGGAGCGGGAGGAACAGGCTCAGCGCCCCCGGGAGGTGGTTGAGGACGCCGAGCCCTCCTTCTTTGGCCAACCGCGGCGCATCGTGCAGACGCTGCTGATCGTCCTGATCCTGACCGCCGCGATCTACGTCCTGCTGCCCAAGATCATCGGCCTCGAGGACGCGCTCGCCACCCTCGACGAGGGCAACCCGTGGTGGATCGCGCTCGCGGTGGCGTTCAACATCCTCGCGTTCGGCTCCTACGTGGCGCTTTTCCGCGGCGTGGTCGGCGAGCGGGTGCTGCACCTCGAGTGGCGCGAGTCGTATCAGGTCACGATGGCCGGGCTCGCCGCCACCCGCCTGTTCTCTGCCGGCGGGGCCGGCGGGATCATCCTCACCTACTGGGCGCTGCGCAAGGCGGGAATGGAGCGCCGCCAGTCCGCCTGCCGGATGGTCGCGTTCCTGGTGCTGCTCTATGCGATGTACCTGCTCGCGCTCGTGTTGTTCGGGATTCTGCTGCGGGTCGGCGTGCTTCCCGGCCGCAGCCCGATCGGCCTCACGATCGTGCCGGCGGCGCTCGCCGGCGCGGGGATCGTCGTCTTCCTCCTGATCGCGCTGATCCCCGAGGACCTCGAGCGCCGCCTGGGGCGGTTCACCGCCGGCTACCGGTTCGGGCGCTGGGCGCGCCGCCTTGCCACCGGCCCGGCCACGCTCGCGAGCGGGACGCGAACCGCGATCGCCTTCGTGCGCAGCCCCCAGCGCGGCGGACTCGCGGTGCTCGGGGCGATCGGCTTCTGGGCCGCCAACATCGCGATCCTGTGGGCGAGCTTCGAGGCGTTCTCGGTCGACGTCCCGCTGGCGGTCCTCGTGCAGGGGTTCTTCATCGGCATGGTCGCCAACCTGTTCCCGTTCGCGCCGGGCGGCGTGGGCGCCGTGGACGCGGGGATGATCGGCGCCTTCGTGCTCTTCAAGCTCCCCAGCGACGAGGTCTTCGCCGCCGTCCTGGTCTACAGGCTGATCGCCTTCTGGCTCCCGATCCCGCCGGGAATCGTCGCCTTCCTCCAGCTCCGCAAGACGGCCGCGCGCTGGGAGCGGGAGCGCGAGCAGCTCGGCGAGCCCCTGCCCGCGGGGGCGGCGGCGGGCGTCAACCCCGGCTCGGACGCGACAATACTTCAGAAAGTAAAGTAAGATGTACGCAAGGATGAAAGAGCGGAGGAAGCGAGTGAGCGACACCAAGGTTGACGGAGAGCGCGAACCGCGCGATGTGCTTGCACATCGCGCGCTTGAGGAAGAGCGCGAACCGCGCGATGTGCTTGCACATCGCGCGATTGAGAACGTGATCATCGTCGGTGGTGCGTGCGCCGGGTACGCGGCGGCGCTGTACACGTCGCGCGCGAACCTGGAGCCGCTCGTGATCGAGGGGTTCCAGTGGGGCGGCCAGCTCCAGAACACCACCGACGTCGAGAACTACCCCGGCTTCCCCGAGGGGATCATGGGCCCGGAGATGATGGTCAAGTTCCGCGAGCAGGCGGAGCGCTTTGGGACGCGGTTCGTGACCGACGACGCGATCAGGATCGAGCTCAGCGACGGCGGGATCCAACGCGTGTGGGTGAACGACGAAGAGCACCTGGCCAAGGCCGTGATCCTCGCCATGGGGGCGGAGCCGAAGCGGCTCGGCGTCCCGGGCGAGGTGGAGCTCGGCGGGCACGGCGTCTCCACCTGCGGCGTGTGCGACGGTGCCTTCTTCAAGGGCGAGAACGTGATCGTGGTCGGCGGCGGCGACTCCGCGATGGAGGACTCGATCTTCATCTCCAAGTTCGCCGAGCGGCTCACGATCGTCCATCGCCGCGACGAGTTCCGGGCCTCGAAGATCATGCTCGAGCGCGCGCGGGGAGTGGACAACATCGACTTCAAGACCCCGTTCGTGGTCGAGGAGTTCGTCGCCGGAGACGGCGGCAAGCTCGCCTCGGTGCGGCTGAAGGACGCCGAGACCGGCGAGGCCGAGGAGATGGAGATCGGCGGTGCGTTCGTGGCAATCGGCCACACCCCGCGCTCGGAGCTCGTGATCGGCCAGGTCGACGCGGACGAGAACGGGTACGTGCTGACCCGGGACGGCTCCACGAAGACGAACCTCGCCGGCGTGTTCGCGGCTGGTGATCTCGTCGATCACACCTACCGCCAGGCGGCCACCGCCGCGGGAACCGGCGTCATGTCGGCGCTCGACGCCGAGTGGTACCTGCGCGACACGCCGCCCTCCCCGGAGGCCCACTGGGCCGGGCGGGCGGGGGTCGCCCAGGGGGGCGAGCCCGAGGACGCCGCGAAGGTCCAGGCGTAGTTCGGCGCTAAAGTTCGGCCGTCCCCACGGAGCGAAGGAGGCCCCGATGGCAGTCGTCGAGAAGCCCGAGAAGCTCGGCCTGAAGCCCGCGAGCGAGTTCGACGAGGCGAACCTGACGTGGCCGCGCGGCGATCGCCCCGCCGCGATTCGCGAGGCGGCGGCCGAGCTCCGCGCCCGCTTCGCGACGGAGGACAACCGGGTGCGCGCCGTGCGCACGGTCGACATCGCCTCCGCCGGCTACCCGCTCAAGTTCGCGTTCGGCGGCGCCGCCCACGGCGCCAATCCCTACATCAACATCATCAACCGTCTTCAGGTGGTCCAGTTCGAGGACTTCGAGGGAAGGCTGCGGACGCTCGCCTACGAGCCGACCGTTCCCGAGGGCCCGGTCGAGGCGCCGTTCTACAAGCAGCAGATCGAGCGGCTGGGCGAGTTCCTCTCCTACAAGGTGCTCGCCAACATCTACAACTCGGTCCCCGAGGCACTCGGCAAGGCGGGGCTCCAGCCCGAGGACGTCGACTTCATCAGCTTCGACCACCTCCACGTCCAGGACGTCCGCTTCACGCTCGGCTCGAGCGAGCCGATCGACGGGGAGGCCGGGCCGCTTCCGGCGCTGTTCCCGAACGCGAAGCTGCTCACCCAGCGCCGCGAGTGGGACACCTTCCGCTCTCTGCACCCGATGCAGTGGGCATGGTACGTCGAGGACGGGATCAAGGGCGTCCCGGAGGAGAACGTCGTGTTGCTCGAGAGCGACGTCGAGCTGGGCAGGGGCGTGGCCCTGATCTGGACCCCGGGTCACACCGACGGCAACCACTCACTCTGCATCAACACGCCCGAGGGCGTCTGGATCTCATCCGAGAACGGCGTGTGCTCCGACTCGTGGCACCCGCATCTGTCGAAGATTCCCGGGGTGCGCAAGTTCGCCGAGTTCTTCGGCCGCGAGGTCGTGCTGAACTCGAACACGCTCGAGGACTCGATCGACCAGTACGACTCGATGCTGAAGGAGAAGGCGCTCGCCGACCCCAACCGGCGCGATCCGCGCTACCTGAACATCTTCCCGTCCTCGGAGATGGCCGACTGGAAGCGCCAGTGGCCCGTGGTGCCGACCTTCTGGTACGGCGGGATCAACTACGGGACGATCGAGCGCCCGCCGTCCGGCAACGGCCGGCCGGCCTAGGTCGACGAGCGGGCGACCAGCGCCGCGGCGAGACGCGCGATCACCGCCTCCGGCGCGTCGGCGATCTGCCGCCACGTCACCCGCAGGACCGTATGTCCCGCCGCTGCAAGCGCCGCATCCTTCGCGCGGTCCCGCTCGAATGCACGGCGGTTGGAGTGGTACGCGTATCCGTCGACCTCGACCGCGATCCGCTGCGCGCGCCACAGGAAGTCGACCTCGTAGCGGCCGATCCGGGAATTGACCAGCGGCGGCGGCAGGTCGGCTGCGCGGACGAGCGCGAGAATCCTGCGCTCGGCCTCGGAGCGGGTGAAGGCCGGGCCTCCAGGAAGCTCCAGCAGCGTTCGGAGCGCTCGGGTTCCGGGCCGCCCGGGATTGCGTTGGAGCTGGTCCGCCGTCGAACGACGGTCGGCAAGGCGCCGGACCCGTGCCTCCGCGACGATCCGCTCGAGCAAGTAGGGAGGCAGAACCGCGGCCAAGTCCAGCAACGTCCGAGCTGGGGTGGTGATCGGGATCCGATCAAGTAGGGAGATGTCCCGATCGTCGAGTGTTGTGGTGCGGCGGGTGCGGATCCCGGAGCGGTTCGGCGCTCGCGACCGACGGACCGTGACCTCGATCTCATCCTGCTCGTCCGCCGCGAGCAACTCCCACATCCGGGCGGCGCTTCGATGGCTGATCACCGCACCTGGGCCGCACGCGAGCACTGCCGCCATCGCGCGTGCTCGTGGACCGGGAGCGCGGTGCCCGACGCGATACACGCCACGGTGCACGGCATGCAGGCGACCCGACGCGAGCCGCCACTCGACCTGGTGGCGGGTGACCCCGGCGATCACAAGCTGGGTCCGGGAGACGACGCCATGCTGGCGGGTTGCGAGCCTCGCGATCGCCCAGTCGCTTCCCTCCCCGGCACCGTCCTGAACCCGGTCAACCGGCTCCGCGTCGGCGACGCGCCTGCGGCGAGTCGATTCACCGTGCATGGCCGGTCGAACCGGCTCCGTGTTGTCGGGATTCGCCGGTCGAGTCGGTTCACCGGGCACGCTCCAGTGAATCCCGATGACGGCGACGGCGCCCCCGCTCCGGAGGCCCCTCAGGTTCCCCATCGCCCATCAGCGGCGCCGATCGGCGCCATCAGCAGCGCCGATGGGACGCGCCATTGCCTGCGGATACCCTCGAGGAGATGGATCGTCGCTCGTGGGTGATGCTGCTCGCGCTCGCCGCGATCTGGGGCGCGAGCTACATGTTCATCAAGATCGCGGTTCGCGATCTCTCGCCGGCGATGGTCGCGTGGTCGCGGATCGCGCTCGCCGCGGTCGTGCTCGTCGGCCTGGCACATGCGCGCGGCGCGCTCGGCGGGCTCCGCGGCAGGGCGCGCTTCGTGGTGCTGCTCGGCGCGGTGCAGATCGGCGGCCCGTTTCTGTTGATTTCCGCGGGCGAGGAGGAGATCTCCTCCTCGCTGGCCGGGATCCTCGTCACCTCGACGCCGCTGTTCACCGCCCTGCTCGCCATCTGGGTCGACCACGAGGAGCGCAGCCAGGGGCTGCGGCTCGTCGGCGTCCTGCTGGGCGTGATCGGCGTCGCGGTGCTGCTCGGCGTCGACCTCGGGGGCTCGGGGAGCGAGCTGCTCGGTGGGCTTGCCGTCGTGCTCGCCGGGCTCGGCTACGCGGCCGGTGCCCTGATCGCCAAGCACAGGTTCTCCGACGCGCCGCCGATCGGCGTCGCGGCGTGGGTGATGGTGGCCGCCACCGCGCTGCTCACACCAGCCGCGCTAGCGACGCTTCCGGGGTCCGCTCCGGGTCTCGGCCCGGTCGCGTCCGTCCTGGTGCTGGGCGTGGTCGGCACCGGGGTCGCGTTCGCGATCTTCTACCAGCTGCTGGCCCGGGTGGGGCCGGCGAGGACGTGGGTGCTCACCTACCTGGCGCCCGGGTTCGCGGTCGTCTACGGCGCGGTCTTCCTCGACGAGACGATCACCGCGCTCATCCTCGGCGGCCTCGCGTTGATCCTCGCCGGCTCGTGGCTCGCGGCCGAGGGGCGGGTGCCGACGCGCGGCCGCGCGAAGCGTGGATCAGGGGCGCCGCGACGCGAGCGCGAGGCCTTGCCGAGGGAGGGGTACTAGCTGGGTCTCAGGGGTCGGATCGGATGATCACCACGGCGTTGCGCTGCGGGACGACTCCGATCCGGCGAGGACATGCGGCCCGCGTGGCGGCGCCGAGCCTCCGCGCGGGCGGCGCGGAGTTGAGCCGTCCCTTCCTCGACTTCATGTGTCCAGCCCCCTTGGTCCGCTCTCCGGGTCGGATGAGAATAGTGAGGTTTCGCCCTCGGCGACCGCGCGGCGAAGCAGCGGGGCGGCCCGGTAACGCTCCTCGCGGCGCTCCGCCCAGAGGCCGTCGAGCACGGCGAGCACGTGGTCGAGCCCGATCTCCTCCGCCCACTCGAGCGGCCCTCGCGGGTAGTTGAAGCCGAGCCGCATCGCGGTGTCGAGATCCTCGGCGGAGCCGGTTCCGCTCTGGAGCGCGAAGGCGGCCTCGTTGACAACCTGGCACACGATCCGCCCGAGCACGAGCCCCGGCGCGTCGCCGACCCACTCGACGTGCTTTCCGAGCCCGCGGAAGAAGGCCTCCGCGGCGCCGGCGGCCGAGTCGCTCGTCGCCCGCGAACGGGTGAGCTCGACGAGCGGGGCGCCGGCGATCGGCGGCAGCGCGTAGTAGCCGACCGCGCCGCCACCCGTATCGACGGCGCCGAGGCTTCCCCCCCCGAGCGGAACCGCGCGGAAGCCCGATCGCTCAACGACCTCGCCGTCCGCCGGGGCCGCCGCCTCATCCACCGGCTCCGGCCGCTCGGGGTCCTCGGGTCGGTACGGGTCATGCCCGTAGTCGTAGTACCCCCGCTTCACCTTGCGCCCCAGGCGCCCCGCCTGGACCATCCGCTCCTGGATCGGGTGGGGTCGCCAGCGCGGCTCGTGGAAGCTCTGCTCGTAGAACGACTTCGAGACCTCGAGGCCCACGTCGACCCCGACGAGGTCCATGAGCTCGAACGGCCCCATCCGGAAACCGCCGCCGAGACGCACGATGCGATCGATCTGCTGGACGGTCGACACCCGGTCGCCGAGCAGGCGGAGCGCCTCGAGACCGAACGGGCGCGCCACCCGGTTCGCGAGGAAGCCGGGGCCGTCCGCCGCGCGCACCGGCTCGCGGCCCATGCGCCGCGCGACGTCGGTCGCGAGCTCGAGCGCCGCCTCCGAGCTCTCCTCGCCGGCGACGATCTCGACCAGCCTCATCAACGCCGGGGGGTTGAAGAAGTGCATCCCGACGACCCGCTCCGGACGCGGCACGGGGGCCGCGATCGCGGTCACCTGGAGCGAGGAGGTGTTGGTGGCGAGGACGGCGTCCTCCCCGCAGAGTGCCGCGAGGCGAGCGAAGAGCTGGCGCTTCAGCTCGATCTCCTCCGGCGCCGCCTCGATCACCAGCTCGCAGCGCTTGAGGTCCTCGAGCAGCCGGGAGACGCGAAGCCGCCCCCCTGCCGCCTCCGCCTCGGAGGCGCTCCACCGTCCCCGCTCGGCTCCCTTCGCGAGCCTCTCGCGAAGCCTGCGCTCGCCGGCCTCGAGCGCCTCCGGGGAGGGATCGTGAAGATGCGTCTCGAGGCCTCCGAGGCAGGCAACCTGGGCGATCCCGGCGCCCATCGTCCCCGCGCCGGCGACTCCGATCCGCTCCACCGTCACGTGCGCTCGGGCGGCTCCTC
>JBOGZH010000143.1:0-6000 GCA_050697095.1 Solirubrobacterales bacterium | reverse complement strand
CTTCCATCCACCGCCGATGCCAGGCGTCAGCCTGGCTCGGCGGAATGATGTACTCCATCTCCATCTGCTCGAACTCGCGGGTGCGGAAGACGAAGTTTCCCGGTGTGATCTCGTTGCGGAACGACTTCCCGATCTGGGCGATCCCGAACGGCGGCTTGCGGCGCGCGAACTGAAGGACGTTCTTGAAGTTGATGAAGATTCCCTGCGCGGTCTCGGGACGCAGGTAGGTCCTCGCGGCCTCGTCCTGGACCGGTCCCATGTAGGTCTCGAACATGAGGTTGAAGCGCCTCGGCTCGCTGAGATCGCCGCCGCACACGGGGCATCTCAGCTCCCCCTCCGGCCGGCGTTCCCGCAGGTCGTCCTCCCGCCACCGCCGCTTGCACTCGCCCAGGCACTGCACGAGGGGGTCGGTGAAGCCCTCGAGATGGCCGCTCGCCTCCCACACCCGAGGGTGCTGGATGATCGCGGAGTCGATCGCGACGATGTCGTCTCGCTCCTGGAGCATCGCCCGCCACCACTCGTCCTTGACGTTGTTCTTCAGCAGCACGCCGTAGTGGCCGTAGTCGTAGGTGTTCGCGATCCCGCCGTAGATCTCCGACGCCTGGAAGATGAATCCGCGCCGCTTGCACAGCGCGACGATGTCGTCGAGGGTGATCTCTTGGGTCTCCGCCATGAGCGGGCCGCACTATACGGCCCGGATGCTGGCTCCCCGGCGGCTGCGATAATCGCTCATCTGATGCCGATCTACGAGTACAGGTGCCGCAACGGTCACGAGTTCGAGATCGTCCAGAGCATGTCCGAGGACCCGGTGTCCCGGTGCCGGGAGTGCGACGCGCCTGTCGAGCGCGTGTTCCATCCCGTGGCGGTCCACTTCAAGGGCTCGGGCTTCTACTCAACCGACTACGCGCGCGGCCGCTCGGACGGCAAGGGGTCAACCGAGACGAAGAAGGACGCGGACAAGCAGAAGTCAGGCGACTCGAAGTCGGACAAGAAGGACTCCGGGGGCGAGAAGGCGAAGGCGGGCTCGGGCGGGGACTGACTCGCGAGAGCCAGCCGGTGATTCCGATTACCGTGGGGGGGGGCGGGAACGCGCTCCGGGGGTGGGCTGGGTAAAGGGGAGTGACCGGGGTCGATAACACCGCAGTCACCGTCGATCTCGGCGTGCGTGGGGCACTGACGTCGATATACGAGGTCAGCGCCACAAGGAGCCTCCGAATCGAGCCTGCGTGTGGTGTTACCGACGCGGCCCGGGGGATTCCACGGTCGGTGTCCTCTACCCAGCCGTGGTTCGCCTGTTCACACGCCGCGAATCGGACTCGGCGCACCTACCCCTTCAGCAGCTTGTCCACCGCGGCCTGGCGCTCCTCGTCGGAGATGATCAGGCTTCCCCCGGGACCCGCCCCCGAGGGCTCGAGGATCTCCGTGTCGCTGTTGCCGCCGATGATCGCCGCGAGCGGGAGCTGGGGCATGGTGAACGCGCCCAGGTCGGTGACGAGCGCCCTCGGCGCCGTCCAGGCGATCCACGGACCCTTGATGAAGTTGTAGGGGAGGCGCAGCGGGCTGGTCAGACGCCCCTGGATCCCGGCCAGGATCTCCTGTTGCGCCGCCGCACGGTCGATGTCGTCGTAGCTGTCGAACTCGCTCGACCCGCCCTTCTCGGGACACGCGTTGGTCCGCGTCCGCGCGAGGATCAGCGCCTCGTTGCCGCCCAGGGTGACCTCACCCGGCCCCGCGTTCAGGGTGAAGCCACCGGCGTCGGAGCCGCCCGAGACCTCGGAGCAGAGCTTGTCGGGAAGCTCCACCTCGACGCCGCCGATCGCGTCGATGAAGTCCTCGAATCCCTCGAAGTCGACGATCACGACGTGGTCGATCTCGGTGTCGAGGAACTGCTCCACCGTCTGGATCTGGAGCTCGGCGCCGCCGAACGCGTAGGCGGCATTGATCTTCTGCGCGCTCTGGCCGGGGATCTCGGCGAAGCTGTCGCGCGGGATCGAAAGCTTGCGGAAGGCGCCGCCGCCGGCCCGCACGAGCATCAGCGTGTCGGCGCGGAACCCGCCGCAGCCCCCGGCAGGAGCCTCACCGTTCGCGCCGGCCTCGAGGCACTCCTGGTTGGTCTCCGAACCGTCCTCCGTGCCCGCCTCGCGCGCGTCGGTCCCGATCACGAGGATTGTCTGCGGGTCGAAGGCGAGCAACGGGATGCTCGCGCCGAGCTCGTCCTTCGCCCCGTCGGCGAGCTTCGACTTCTGGATCTGCGCGGAGATCGCGAACACGATGATGCTCAACAGCAGCCATCCCCCGACGGCGATCAGGATCCATCGCCACCACGGCTTTCGGGTCGTCGGAGGGCTCGGCCGACCCCGCGAGGGCCGCTTGCCGGGCCGGGGCACCCGCTCGCGCACCGAGCCGAGATCCGGCTTGCGCAGGCGGCTGAGCAGCCCAGGCCGCGACCGGTACACCTTGTAGTCGGGGCGATCCCCCCGCTCCTCGCCGGAAGGCATGAGCTATCAATACTGCCGCATGCCCCGGTGCGACTTTCCCGGCCCTTGAGCTCCGCAGAGACGATCGGCGTCGATCTCGGCGGCTCGAAGATGCGCGTGGCCGTCGTCGACGCCGACCAGAACGTCCTCCACCTGAGCACCGAGGCGAGCCGCGGGCGCAGCGAGCAGGAGGTGCTCGACACGCTGGCGCGCGAGCTCGTCGAGGCGCGGGCGGCACGCCCCGACGTCGCCGCCGCGGGGCTCGGAATCCCGTGCACGATCGATCAGCGACGGGGGGTGGCGATCACGGCGGTCAACCTGCCGCTGATCGACGTGCCCATCCGGGCGCAGATGCGCGAGCTCCTCGGCATCCCCGTGTTCATCGACAAC
This sequence comes from Solirubrobacterales bacterium, assembly GCA_050697095.1. Lineage (GTDB taxonomy): Bacteria > Actinomycetota > Thermoleophilia > Solirubrobacterales > 70-9 > DASPWW01. Next base: position 3,133 of record JBOGZH010000143.1, on the reverse strand, counting down.
GACGTCAACGCCGCGATCCTCGCCGAGCACCGATTCGGAGCCGCGAGAGGAGCCCGCAACGCGGTCATGATCGCGCTCGGCACCGGCATCGGAGGTGGGCTGATCCTCGGCGGGACGGTGTACCGGGGAACGCACGGGGCGGGCGCCGAGCTCGGCCATACCGTGGTCGACATCGATGGACCGCCCTGCCAGGGGAACTGTCCCAACCGCGGCTGCATCGAGGCCGTCGCCTCGGGGACGGCGCTCGGTCGGGAGGGACGCGCGGCCGCCGAGCGCGCCCCGCGGTCGATGCTGGGAAGGGCGCTCGCGGAGGATGGCGAGCTGAGCGGGAAGGCGGTCACGGGCGCCGCCCTCGCAGGCGACGAGACGGCGCGCGAGGTCGTGGCGCTGATCGGCCGCCGGCTCGGGGTTGCCTTCGCCAACTTCGCCAACATCTTCGAGCCCGAGGTGATCGTCGTCGGGGGCGGGGTGATCGCGGCCGGAGAGCTGCTGCTCGAGCCGGCGAGGGAGGAGCTGCGCTCTCGCGCGCTGCCGCCGATGAACGACACGCGGGTTGTCGCGGCGGAACTCGGGGAGGACGCGGGGATGATCGGCGCCGCGACGATGGCCCGGCTGGAGCTGGAGGAGCAGGCGTGAGGTTGCGATGCCGGGCCGGCTGATCGTCTGCCCGACACCGATCGGGAACCTCGACGACCTCACGCCGCGGGTCCGCGACACGCTCGCCGACGCGGATCTCGTCGCGTGCGAGGACACGAGGCGGGCGGGACGCCTCTACGAGCGGCTGGGCATCGAACACCCGCGACTCGTCTCCAACCACGAGCAGAACGAGGAGGGGCGCGCCGTTCAGATCGCGCAGCAGATCGAGCGCGGGGCGAGGGTCGCATTGATCACCGACGCGGGGATGCCGGGCGTATCGGATCCCGGCTACCGCCTGATCCGTACCTGCATCGATCGCGATCTGGAGGTCGAGGTGCTCCCCGGGCCCTCGGCCGTTCCCACGGCGGTGGTCGCCTCGGGGCTCCCGGCGCATCGGTGGCGGTTCGAGGGCTACCTGCCGCGACGCGCCGGCGAGCTCGAGCGGGTGCTGCGCTCCGCGGAGACCGTGGTCGCATTCGAGTCGCCACGGCGCCTGCCGGAGTCCCTCACGGCGCTCGCCGCCCTGGCGCCCGACCGGCCCGCGGCCGTGTGCCGGGAGCTCACGAAGCTTCACGAGGAGGTCGCGCGCGGGACCCTAGCGGAGCTGGCGCGCCGCTATCGAGGTGACGTCAAAGGAGAGATCGTCCTGGTGATCGGACCCGCCGCCGGGGCGGCGGGCCGCGACCCGGACGTGACGATGGCGGTCGACGCCCTGCGCCGCCTGGTCCAGTCGGGCGCCCGGCCTCGGGCGGCCGCGAGCGTGGTCGCCGCGCTGACCGGCACGCGGCCCAACGACCTCTACCGGGCGCTCACCGGCCGCGAGCCGCGGGAGTAGCGCGGCCCGAGCTATTGACCGACGCGCGGGTCGCGGAGTAGGTTCCAGTTGTGGGCAGGCTGCTGTTTCTCTCAAGCATGGTCGCAGTTGGGCTCGCGCTGGCCATCGGGTGCGGTGGGGACGAGCAGGTCCCCGACGACGAGATCGTCGACGCGCTGAAGCTGGAGTCGAAGGCCGGCCAGCCCGTGTACGCGATGGGAGGGGATCCCTTCTGCGAGGTGGACGAGAACCTGCTCAACGACTCCGGCGAGATCGAGACGGCGAGCGAGAGCGACGATCTCGGGCTCGTGATCACAGACTCAGACGAGTCGGTCGGGATCCGGGCGGTTCCGCCCTTCGACCCGGAGTGCGGGCGCGAGGCCCGGCGCGCGCTGGACGAGCTGGAGTAATGCCGAAGCGCGACCCACGCCTGATCTCGCTCGGGTACGGGAAGTTCGTCCGCGCCGATCGGGTCTTCGGGCTGGTGCCGCTCGATCCGAAGGACCGCGGCGAGGGACGGCGCACCTACGTTCACGTGGAGGGGCTCGACGAGCCGCTCGTCGCCTCGCGCTCCGAACGGGCGATCCTCGCGGACGTCGAGGCGGCGCTGACGGAGGCGGCGGGGGTCCCCCGCCGCCTCCGCACGGCGAAGGGCCAGGAGAAGCTCCTCTAGCCTCACCCTCCCGGCGCACGGGTCGCCCCTCACTATGCTGGCGTCGCCGTGAGCGCGAGGCTCTACAAAGGTGGGGGCGGGCGGGGAATTTGGTATTGGGCCGAGCGCGAACACCATTGATATGAGCTTCTACGTCACGACGCCGATCTACTACGTGAACGCCGAGCCCCATCTGGGGCACGCGTACACGACGATCGCCGCCGACATCCTCGCGCGTCACATGCGACAGCGCGGCGAGGACGTGTTCTTCCTCACGGGAACCGACGAGCACGGGGAGCCGGTGGAGCTCGCCGCGGAGCGAGAGGGGATCAGCCCCCAGGAGCTGGCGGATCGCAACGCGCCGAAGTTCGAGGACATGATGCGGCTGGTCGAGGCCTCGAACGACTTCTTCATTCGCACCTCGGATCCCCGGCACACCGAGCGGGTCGCCGAGATCATGCAGCGGGTGCACGACAACGGCCACGTGTACGAGGGCGTCTACGAGGGCTGGTACTGCCCCCGCTGCGCGGACTTCAAGACCGAGCGGGAGCTAGGCCCGGGAAACACCTGCCCGATCCACGAGATCCCGCTCGAGAAGGAGCGCGAGGAGAACTGGTTCTTCCGCCTCTCTTCATTCCAGGACGACCTCGAGCGCCTGTACGCGGAGCGGCGCGACTTCGTCGTCCCCGAGCACCGCTACAACGAGGCGCTGTCGTTCATCGAGCAGGGGCTGGAGGACGTGTCGCTCTCGCGCCCGAAGCTGAAGTGGGGGATGAAGCTCCCGTGGGACCCGAGCCAGCGCATGTACGTGTGGTTCGACGCACTGCTCAACTACGTCACCGCGCTCGCCTTCGCCCGCCAGGGTGAGGACCTGACGGCCCGCTACTGGCCGGCGGCCCTCCATGTGATGGCGAAGGACATCCTCAAGTTCCACGCCGTGATCTGGCCCGCACTGCTCAAGGCCGCGGATCTCGAGTACCCGCGGCAGCTCGCGATCCACGGCTTCCTGCTGATGGGCGAGAAGAAGATGT
>JBOGZH010000142.1:0-3019 GCA_050697095.1 Solirubrobacterales bacterium | reverse complement strand
GCCGAGATCTGGCGCCTGGCCGCCCACCCCGAAGGCGGCGAGGTGGACCTCGGCCGCGGGCTGCGAGCGGTGTGCGAGGCCGGGCTGATCCGCTTCAGCCTCGCCGACGACCAGCTCCCGGAGCCGGTCGGCCTCACCGTCCCGGGGCGCTGTCGCTTCGGGCTCTGGGAGGTCCGGGCGGAGCTGAGCCCTTCCCGCATTGAGGCGAACGGGCCCGAACGGGCGATCCTCGACGCCGGGGCGCTGGGCCCCGACATCGTCGTTCGCGCGTGGCGGGAGGGAGATCGAATCCGGCCCCTCGGGATGAGCGGGACGAAGACGCTCCAGGACCTGTTCACCGATCGCAAGGTGCCGCGCTCGCTGCGACACCAACTGCCGGTCGTCACCTCGCGGGACCGGGTCGCATGGGTGGCCGGGGTGGCCGTCTCCGAGGAGTTCCGGCTCAGCGGCGCCGCGGACAACGTCGCGATCCTGAGCGCGAGGCTGCATGAGCGGGACTGAGCCGGCGCCGGACGGCGGGCCGATCGGCGAGGTCCTGATCGGGTCGGACGAGCTCCAGCGCCGCGTCGGCGAGCTGGGGGAGGAGATCAGCCGGGACTACGCGGGCCGGGGGCTGGTGCTGATCGGGATCCTCAAGGGGGCGGTGCTCTTCCTCGCCGACCTGATGCGCCATCTCAGCGTTCCCTGCGAGATCGACTTCATGGCCGTGTCCAGCTACGGCTCGGCGACCGACTCCTCGGGCGTGGTGCGGATCCTCAAGGACCTCGAGGCCTCGATCGAGGGCCGCGACGTGCTGATCGTCGAGGACATCATCGACTCGGGCCTCACCCTTCACTACCTGTTCCGCAGCCTGCGCGCGCGCGAGCCCCGCTCGCTCGAGGTCTGCGCGCTGCTCACCAAGCGCGAGCGGCGCCGGGTCGATCTCCCGATCCGCTACGTCGGCTTCGAGATCCCGAACCGGTTCGTGGTCGGCTACGGGCTCGACTACGACCAGCGCTTCCGGAACCTCGACTACGTGGCCGTGCTGGAGGAAAGCACCAGCTGATCCGGGACGCGCTCGGGCACGCATTCCCAGGCACAAGTCCCCGACTGCCGCGCACAGGCACCCTGGTAGGCTGAAACGCGAGAGGCGGGGCTTGAGAAAGCGAACGCCGCTGCCGATTTAATGGCCGTGAGGTCCTCCAAATGAAGCGTTTCTTCAAGAGCGCGTGGTTCCCGCTCCTCATCGTCGTGGTGCTCGCATTCTTCGCGCACCAGCTGATCAGCCCTGGTGAGCAGCAGGAGGAGCCCACCTACAACGAGTTCCTCGCCCAGGTCGAGAACGACCCCGATTCGATCGAGTCGGTGACGATCCAGACCAAGGATCACACGGTCGACGTCACCGAGACGAACAGCGAGGAGTACTCGACCGGCTATCCCGAGAACACCGAGGAGTCGCTGGTCAACTCGCTGCAGCGCAACGAGGTCGAGACGAAGGTCGAGGGAACCGGGGGCTCGAGCATCCTCTCGCTGCTCACGTACGTGCTCCCGTTCCTGCTCTTCTTCGCCTTCTGGATCTTCCTCATGAACCAGATGCAGGGCGGCGGCTCGAAGGTGATGAGCTTCGGGAAGTCACGCGCCAAGCGGATGTCGGTAGACGCTCCGAAGATCACCTTCCGCGACGTCGCGGGCGTCGACGAGGCAGTCCAGGAGCTGCACGAGATCAAGGAGTTCCTCGAGAACCCGAAGAAGTTCCAGGCGCTCGGCGCCCGGATCCCGAAGGGCGTGCTCCTCTACGGGCCGCCGGGGACCGGGAAGACGCTGCTCGCGCGGGCGGTCGCGGGCGAGGCGGGGGTGCCGTTCTTCTCGATCTCGGGCTCGGACTTCGTCGAGATGTTCGTAGGGGTTGGGGCGAGCAGGGTCAGGGATCTCTTCGAGCAGGCGAAGCAGAACTCCCCCTGCATCATCTTCATGGACGAGATCGACGCCGTCGGCCGCCATCGCGGCGCCGGGATGGGCGGCGGCCACGACGAGCGCGAGCAGACCCTGAACCAGCTCCTCGTCGAGATGGACGGCTTCGAGATGAAGGACAACATCATCCTCATCGCCGCGACCAACCGGCCCGACATCCTCGACCCGGCGCTGCTGCGCCCGGGGAGGTTCGACCGCCAGATCGTCGTCGATCGGCCCGACCGCAAGGGCCGGAAGAAGATCCTCGAGGTTCACACCCGCGGCAAGCCGCTCGCGAAGGAGATCGAGCTCGACGTGCTCGCCGGCCAGACCCCCGGGTTCACCGGCGCCGACCTCTCGAACCTGATCAACGAGGCCGCGCTGCTGACCGCCCGCTCCGACAAGCGCGAGATCACCATGCACGAGCTCGAGGAGGGGATCATGCGGGTGATCGCCGGCCCGGAGAAGAAGAGCCGCGTGATGTCGGAGAAGGAGCGGCTGGTCACCGCCTACCACGAGCTCGGCCACGCGATCGTGGGCCACGTGCTTCCGAACTGCGACCCCGTGCACAAGATCTCGATCATCAGCCGCGGCCAGGCGCTCGGCTACACGATCTCGCTCCCCACCGAGGACAAGTTCCTCACCACCCGAGCGGAGCTCACGGACACGATGGCGATGACGCTCGGGGGGCGAGCCGCCGAGGAGATCATCTTCGGCGAGGTCACCACCGGCGCCTCCAACGACATCGAGAAGGTGACCGAGACCGCGAAGCAGATGGTGATGCGGTTCGGGATGTCGGAGCGGCTCGGCCCGCGCGTGTTCGGCCATGACCGGGGACAGCCCTTCCTGGGCCGCGAGTTCTCCGCCGAGCCCGACTACTCCGACGAGATCGCGCGCGAGATCGACGACGAGATCCGTCGCGTCGTCGAGGAGGCACACCAGACCGCGAAGGACGTCCTCAGCGAGCACCGCGAGGCGATCGACCGGATCTCGAAGATCCTGCTCGAGCGAGAGACGATCGACGCTGAGCAGTTCGAGCAGCTGCTCGAGGGGAAGGGCGAGGACGAGGTCTTCGGCGACGAGGAGGAGC
>JBOGZH010000141.1:0-7258 GCA_050697095.1 Solirubrobacterales bacterium | reverse complement strand
CCCGAGTGGCGCGCGGTCCCGCCCCAGCGGCGCGCGCGGGCGGTGATGGCGCTTCGCGAGGCCCTGTGGGAGAACCGCGAGGAGATCGCACAGCTCGTCACCGCCGACATGGGCAAGACGATCGACGACGCGCGCGGGGAGGTGCTGCGCGGGATCGAGTCCACCGAGGCCGCGTGCGCGATCCCCCACCTGCTCAAGGGTGAGAACCTCGAAGGCGTCGCATCGGGCGTCGACGTGGAGCTGGTCCGTCAGCCGGTGGGCGTCGTGGCCGCGATCACCCCGTTCAACTTCCCCTGCATGATCCCGCTGTGGTTCTTGCCCTTCGCGCTGGCGACGGGCAACACCTTCCTGCTCAAGCCCTCCGAGCGCGACCCTCGTCCCTCCGTGCGCATCTTCGAGCTCATCGACTCGATCGAGCAGATCCCCGCGGGCGTCGCCAACCTCGTGCACGGCGGCCGCGACGCCGTCAACGCGCTGCTCGACCACCCCGACGTGGATGCGATCTCGTTCGTCGGCCAGGCGTCAACGGCGATGCACGTGTCCCAGCGCGCCGCCGCGACCGGCAAGCGCGCCCAGGCACTCGGCGGGGCGAAGAACTCGATGGTCGTGATGCCCGACGCCGATCTCGGCCAGGCGGTGCCCGCGATGCTCGGCTCCGCGTTCGGCAACGCGGGCCAGCGCTGCCTCGCGGGCTCGGTCGCCGTGCTGGTCGGCGACGGCGAGCGCCAGGACGCGGTTCGCGACGAACTCGTGAGCGAGGCGGCGAAGCTGACGCTCGGGCCGGGGGGCGATCCCGCCACCGACGTCTCGCCCCTGGTCGCCCCGGAGGCCCGCGAGAAGATCGTGGACGCGGTCGCGCGCGCCGAGGGCGCGGGCGCGAAGGTCCTGCTCGACGGGCGCGGCGCCGACTCCGGCCCCGCCCAGACGCTGCTCGGGCCGACGATCGTCGAGACGGGCGACACCGAGTCCGAGCTTCCGCGCGAGGAGCTATTCGGACCGCTGCTCACCCTGGTTCGCGCCCGGGACATCGACGCCGCGCTCGAGTTCGTGAACGGCTCGCGCTACGGCAACGCCTCGGCGATCTTCACCTCCTCCGGCGAGGCGATGCGGGCCTACCGCTACGGCGTCGAGGCGGGCATGGTGGGCGTCAACGTCGGCGTCCCCGCCCCGGTCGCGTGGTTCCCGTTCGCGGGCTGGAAGGACTCCATGGAGGGCGACCTGCACGCCAACGGTCGTGACGCGGTGGAGTTCTACACGCGCAAGAAGGTCGTCACCGCCCGCTGGCGCTGAGGGAGGCCGACGGCTTCATCGTTCCTTCCCTTTCCCAGGATTTGATCAGGCCTTCCTCGAAGCGGTGGCTCGCTGCGAGAGCACGGCCACGGCGCCCGCTGCTCCGAGCAGGGCCAAGAGGGCGCCGATGCCGGCGCCGATGCCGGCGGCACCCCAGTCGAAGCCGCCGCCCGGGCTATCGGCTGCCTCGCCAACCTCAGCGACGAACGGCACGGCCTTCGATCCGTCGCGGCGGACGACAGTCGCGCTCTTGCGCCCCGAGTCGGCGGTCGCACCGACCTCGGCCTCGAACGGGTCGGCCTTCGATCCGTCGCGGCGAAGCACAACATCGTCGGCGCTGCGCGATCCGGCGGTCGCGCTCTCGGAGCCGCCCTCGCCCGACGCGCCGCCCGCGGGAGCGGCGGTCGCGGCCGATGCCAGCGCGGTGGCCACAAGAGCCGTGAAGATCGCTCGTGTGCCTCTGGAGGTTTTCATGCTTGTGCTCCTTTCGCTTTGACCTCGTTGACGGGCCCAAGCGTGCAACCGGCCGCTGAAGTCCCGCTGAAATCGCTCTGAGGCGCGCCTGGAGGAAGTCCCGGCTTGGTGGTAGCGTCCGCGCCGAAGAGGAAGGACGATGGAGTTCCAGATCCTCGGACCGCTCGAGGTGCGCCGGGAAGGCAGACCGGTCGCGCTCGGAGCGGCGAAGCAACGAACCCTGCTGGCGATCCTCCTGGTCCGCCCCAACGAGGTCGTGTCCGCGGACCGCCTCATCGAGGAGCTGTGGGCGGAGGCGCCGGAGACCGCGGGCAATGTGCTCCAGGTCTACGTCGGAAAGCTCCGCAGGGCGCTGGAGCCGACCAGGGCGAGAGGGGGCGCCGGCGAGATCCTGCTGACCCGGGCCCCCGGCTACATCCTGCGCGTCGAGCCCGGCCAGCTCGACACCGAGAGCTTCGAGCGCCTTCTGACCGAGGGGAGGGGCGCGCGCGAAGCCGGCGAGAACCCGGTCGCGGCCGAGACGCTTCGCGCGGCACTGGAGCTGTGGCGCGGCCCCGCGCTCGCGGACTTCACCTACGAGCCCTTCGCTCAGGGTGAGATCGCCCGGCTAGAAGAGCTCCGCCTGGTCGCGCTCGAGGAGCGGTTCGACGCGGACCTCGCCCTCGGACGCCATGGCGATCTCGTCGGCGAGCTCGAGGCGCTCGTGAGCGAGCACCCGCTTCGCGAACGGCTGCGCGGTCAGCTCATGCTTGCGCTGTACCGCTCCAGCCGCCAGGCCGATGCGCTAGAGATCTACCGAGAGACCCGCCATACGCTTGTGGAGGAGCTCGGGATCGAGCCGAGTCCGGTGCTTCAGCGCCTCGAGGCCGCGATCCTGCGCCAAGACCCGGCGCTCGAGCCCTCGATCGAGCCCGCACCCCTGATCGAGACTCCGGTTGAGCCGGCGCCGCCACGCATCGGTGCCCGGTCATCCGAGACACGGAAGACCGTCACGGTTCTCGCAGCCGGTCTGACAGCCGACGGCGAACTCGATCCGGAACAGCTCCTTCAGCATGAGCAGCTTCTCCGAGAGGCGGTGTCGCAGGCGGCAGATCGTTACGCGGGCACGGTGGAGAGCGTCCGCGGCGACGAAATCACGGTCGTGTTCGGCGTCCCCTACATCCACGAGGACGACCCGGTGCGAGCGATGCGCGCGGCGCTCGACGCCCGCGAGCAGCTGGCGACCCCGCAAACAGGCGACCGGAACGGAGAGCCAGTGGTCCGGATCGGGATCGCAACCGGCGAGGTATTGGTGGGCGAATCGAGCTCAGGCGCACCATCTGTCGTGGGCGATGCGGTTGGCGTCGCCGGACAGCTCGGGGATGCGGCCTCGCCGGGCGAGATCCTGCTCGCGGATGAGACCCGCCGACTCGCGGGAAGCGGAGCGCGCACGGAGCCCGTCCAAACCCCGTCCGGCCCCAGCTGGCGTCTGCTGGAGCTCGTTCCGGAGCCTCCACCGTTTGCCCGTTCGCCCGCCACGAGGATCGTCGGCCGTGACGACGAGCTCGGCCGGCTCCGGCAAGCCTTCGACCGGGTGGTTCGCGAGCGTGCCCTCCACTCCATCACGATCCTGGGCCCGCCGGGCATCGGAAAATCGAGGCTCGCGAGCGAGTTCGCCTCGCTGATAGCCGAGGAGTCCACGGTGCTGGCCGGCCGGTGCGTCCCGTATGGGGAGGGAATCACCTTCTGGCCGCTGCGCGAGATGGTGAGGGAGCTCGGTGGCCCGGAGTCGCTGCGCGAGCGACTTGCCGGGGAGGAGCGTGGAGAGCTGATCGCTGACCGACTCTCCGAAGTCGTCGGGGTGACCGAGACGACGAGCACCCGGGAGGAGATCTTCTGGGCCGCAAGGAGGCTGTTCGAGGCGACCGCGCGCGAGCGACCCCTCGTCCTCGCCTTCGAGGACGTTCACTGGGCCGAGCCCACATTCCTGGACCTGATCGAGTACCTCGGCGAGGGAGGCCGCGGGACCCCGATTCTGCTCGTCTCCGTCGGCCGGCCGGAACTGCTCGAGCGGCGCCCGGAATGGGACGGAGGGGGGAAGCTCGACGCGAGCACCCTTCTCCTCTCTCCGCTGTCGGACGCCGAGTGTGGGGTGCTGATCGAAAACCTGGCGCCGGCGCTTGCCGGCGCAAGGCGCGATCGGGTGCTCGAGGCGGCCGGGGGCAATCCGCTCTTCCTCGAGCAGATGGTCGCGATGCTCGCGCAGGGGGAGGTTCTTGAGGAGGAGCTACCGATCCCGCCGACGATCCAGGCCCTTCTTGCGGCTCGCCTCGACCGGCTGGGGCCCGGGGAGCGTGCGGTCGCTGTACGGGGGGCCGTTATCGGGAGGGAGTTCCCCGCCCAGGCGGCGACCGATCTCCTTCCCGAGGACGCTCGTCCGTTCGCGGAACAGCATCTCGACGCGCTCGTCCGCAAGGAGCTGATCGAGCGGACTCGATCGGATCCCACCGGGAAGGAGGGCTTTCGATTCGGACACGTACTCATTCAGCAGGCCGCCTATCGCTCGATTCCCAAGCGGCTCCGGGGAGAGCTCCACGAAAGCCTCACCGGGTGGCTGGAGAGGGCCGTCCCGGAGGAGGAGCCCGAATACGCCGAGATCCTTGGCTACCACCTCGAGCAGGCGTTCCGCTACCGAGCGGAGCTCGGCCCCGTAACCGATGAGGACCGCGTGCTGGCGTCACGTGCCGCCAAGCTGCTGGCCACAGCCGGCCGCCGTGGATTCCGCCAGGGCGACATGCCGGCGTCGGTAAACCTCCTCGAACGGGCCGTCTCGCTCCGCTCGCCCGATGATCGCGCCACCCAGGAGCTGCTGCCCGACCTCGGCTACGCCCTGTTCGAGGTCGGCGAGCTCGGTCGCGCGGGCGCCGTGCTCGCTGAGGCCATCGAGAGGGGACGGGCCTGTGGCGATGGCGGCATCGAGTGGAGCGCGACAGCAAAGCTCGGCCACGTGCGGATGTGGGCGGAGCCGGAGGACGTAGACCTCGAGCGCCTCGGCCACGAAGCGACGCGGGCGATCGAGGTTCTCGAGCAGCTCGGCGACGACGCCGGCCTGGCGAGAGCCTGGCTCCTCCTCAACGACGTTCGCTGGATGAGCGGTGCGGTCGTGGAAGCGCAGATCGCGGCGGAGCGCGCCGCCGAGCACGCGCGCCGCGCGGGCAACCGCCAGGAGGAGGCCCGAAACCTCGCCTGTCACGCCATCTGCCTCGTCCATGGGCCGACGCCGGTTGCCGAGGCGACCCGCATGCTGGAGCGGCAGCTGCGGGGGGCGGCGGGCAACCCCGTCATCCAGGCGAGCCTGTGGAGCTACCTGGGCTGCCAGCAGGCCATGCGCGGTCGCATCGAAGAAGCGCGTGCGCATGCCGCGCGGAGCCGGGAGCTAAGCCGCGATCTCGGCCTCAGATTTCAGACGGGGTGTCAGACCGTGGTGGGCGCGTACCTCGAGTTGCTCGGGGGGGATCCCGTCGCCGCCGAGCAGCACCTGCGGGCGGCCAAGGATGTCTTGAGCGAGATCGGCGACAGGTGGTGGCTTTCGACGATCGCGGTGGACCTCCCCCGCCCCGTCTACCAGCAGGGGCGCTACGACGACGCATGGGCTCTGGTCGAGGCGATCGACGAGGTCCCCGCCCCGGCCGATCGCGAGTGGCAAATCAAGCGAAGAGGCGTTCGCGCGATGCTGCTCGCCAGACAGGGGGACGTCGCGGCAGCCGAGAGCCTCGCGCGCGAGGCAGTGGCGCTGGCCGGGCAGAGCGATTTCCTGTGGCTCCACGCCGATGCCCTCATGGACCTCGCGGAGGTACTCCGACTCAGCGGCCGCTCCGAGGAGGCGGCCGCCGCTACCGACGAGGCCGTACGGCTGTACGAGCGAAAGGGCAACGTCGCCTCGGCGCGTCGCGCGATGGAGCTCGTCGGCTAAGAGGGCTCCGGGCAGCCCCTCAGCGGCCGATGTGGATGCCGATGCGCTCCGGAAGGCCGGCGACGGCGAGCGTGAGCGGATCGGCGCGGCGGCCCTCCTCCTCGAGGCGCTCCTTGCGCAGCAGCGCGCGCCGCACGATCGTCCCGCCCACGTAGCGCAGCGGCTCGGGGGGAACGCGCACGGGTCGATGCTCGACCAGCGGTAGCTCGGTCCAGCGGTCGCGGTGGCCGAGCGCAAGCGATGCGAGGGCCCGGCCGACGAAGTGGGAGGGCCCGACCCCGTTGCCCGTGTACCCGAACATGTAGTGGACTCGCTCCCCGGGGAGGCTGCCCACCACGGGCAGGTGCGTGGGCGAGACGTCAATCGGCCCGCCCCACGCGTGCTCGATCCGGCGACCCTCGAGCGGGGGGAAAAAGCGGACCAGCTGCCGCTCGACCTCGGCCACGACTGCCGGGTCGAGCTCGGCGCGGCCCCGGATACGGCCGCCGGCCATCACACCGCCTCCTCCCCACCCGAAGGCGATCCGACCGTCCGGGGTGGTGCGGAAGTATTGGAGCATCGCGCGCGAGTCGCTGATGGACTCCCCGCCGGTCCAGCCGATCTCCTCGAGCACGTCCGGCACCGGCTCGGTGATCACCATGTGGCTGGAGGTCAGGGTCAGCCAGCGGCGAAGCGGGGGAACGCCGGCCGCGGCGCCTCCGACGGCGAGCACGGCCGAGGCCGCGACGACGTGGCCGCCTTCCGTCTCGACCCTCACATGCGTGGGCGCAGAGTGGATCCCCCGCACCCGAGAGTGCTCGTGAACCGCCACCCCCCGGCCGACGAGCCGGTCGCGAAGCCCGAGGGCGAGCCGGGCGGGCTGCACGGTCGCGCCATCCGGGTACAGCGCGCCCCCGCGGAACAGCGGCGAGTCGCAGCGCGCGCGGAGCTCCTCGGCCGTGAGCGGGATGCATCTGTCCGGCTCCCCGTGCTCGGCGGCGGCGCGTGCGAACCGATCCCACGCGTCGTCGTGCACCGGCGTCGTCGAGACCTGGAGGTAGCCGCCGGCGCGGTATGCGGCGTCGACCCCCTGCTCCTCGCACCACCGCCCGACTCCATGCACAGCCTCGCGGGCGGCGCGCGCGACCTCGACCGCGCCGGCGTCGCCAAAGCGGGCGCTCATCGCGGGGAGGTTGAACCACATCGAGTTCACGAACCCCCCGTTGCGGCCGCTCGGCCCGGTCCCGCAGAGGTCGGCCTCGAGCAACACCACGCGGGCATCGGGATCCTCCTCGAGGATCCACCACGCCGTCCACAGCCCCGTGTACCCGCCGCCGATCACGACCACGTCCGCGCCCGCGGAGCCCTCCAGCGGTGGGAGCGGCTCGGGCTCGCCGGCCTCCTCGAGCCAGTATCCGTGGGCGGTGTGGCGGTCGGGCATCGGCGGAGCTAGAAGGTTGCCGAACGCACGCCGGTCGCGATCAGGACCAAGACGCCCACCCCGACCAGGATCCGGTACACGACGAACACGTCGTAGCTGTGATGGCGCACCAGCGCCAGCAG
>JBOGZH010000140.1:0-12142 GCA_050697095.1 Solirubrobacterales bacterium | reverse complement strand
CGCTACGACCGCGGACGGCGCGAGCACGCGCCCGCCGTCCGTCTCGACCATGACCCCGTCTCGGCGGGCGCCGATCCGCCGCGCCCGCGTCCGCTCGTGGACGCTCACGCCGGCTTCGAGAAGCGCGTCCCTGAGGCCCAGCGCGAGCCGCGCCGGGTGGACCGTCGCCGAGCTCGGCATGAACGCGCCCGCTCCGAGCCGCGGCGAGGAGCAGCGCGATCGGACGTCATCGGCACTCAGGCACACAAATTCCTCCGGGGCCCCGAGTCGGGCGCACGCCTCCACCGAGGCGAGCCAGCGCCCCTCCTGCGCGGGGTTCGCCGCCGCCGTGAGGTGACCGCGCCTGCGAAACCACACGTCGAGGCCCTGCTCATCCACCCAGGCGCCGATCGCGTCCACGGACCTCGACGCCTCCCGGCAGACCTCGAGCGCCGCCGCGTCGCCGAACTCCGCCGCGAGGTCCGCGATCCGGTGCCAGAAGGAGTTCACGAACCCGGCGTTGCGGCCGCTCGGGCCCTCGCCGCAGGCGCGGGCCTCGAGGACGACGATGCGCGCGTCCGGCGCCCGCTCCCGGAGCGCCCAAGCCGTCCACAGGCCCGCGTAGCCGCCTCCGACCACCACGAAGTCGGCCCGAGCGTCCCCGTTGAGCGGCTGCGTTGCGGTGCGCGGCCCGGCCTCCTGGAGCCAGTACACCATCGCGCGACTATGTCATCCCGAATGACAGTCCGCTCGACAAGGGCCGAGAATTAGAGCCCGATGGCCCCTCCCCCGATAGCCCTCTCCGTGGAGGAGGACGCGCCGCCGATGGTCCGCGCGCTCGCCACCGAGCTCGCGGCGCGCCTCGAGGACGCCTCCTTCGCCGCCGAGACGGAGCGGCTGCGAGGGGTGGTGAGCGTGAGGGCGAGCGCCGGCGCGCAGTCCGCGACGCTGCGCGTCGATGATCACGCCGTGTCGCTCGCCCACGGCGAGGTCGACGGCGCCGACCTCACGGCGACGATCGACCTCAACGGCGCCGCGCCCCGCGTCGAGGCGGACGCCGGGCATCCGGAGCTGTCGCGGTGGCTCTCCGCGCTCGTCGACCCGCCCGCGCCGGCGTGGCCCGAGGCGGCGGAGCGCTACTGGTCGGTGCTCGCGAGGATGCCGGGGGCGCCCGCCGCGCTGCGCGTCGTCAACCTCGACGCCAGCGAGGAGCGAGCGTACGGGTCCGAGGACGGGCCGGCGTATGAGATCCACGGCTCCACGGAGAGCCTGCTCGGCGTGTTCGGCGGGCGCACGCCGCTGATCGACGCCGCTTTCGAGGGCCGGGTGTACATCCGCGGGACCTTCCCCCAGCTCTCCGTCCTCACCGGGGCGTGCTTCGCGATCAGGTTCGGCGAGGGGACCGTGGATGGGTGATCGCGGGGACATCGAGCGCTGGCTGAGCGAGAGCGAGATCTCCTGCGTGCGGCTCGTGGGCACCAACCACGACGGGCTGATGCTCGGGAAGTACCTCTCGGTGCCGAAGTTCATCTCGACGCTCGACGGCGGCTCGGTGTTCGCCGACACGTGCTTCGGGGTCGACTTCTCCGGCGACGTCGCCGTCGGCTGGGACTGGGGGCGGTGGCGGGGCGAGGTCTCCGACATCAAGCTCGTTCCCGACCCCTCGACCCTGATCGCGGACCCGAGCGTCGAGGGGTGGGCGTCGGTGATCTGCGACTTCACCGACCTCGAGGACGAGGCGCTGCCGGCGTGCTACCGCGGGCTGCTGAAGCGGATGGTCGCCGGGCTGGCCGAGCTCGGCTACACGGCCTCGGCCGCGCCCGAGATCGAGTTCATGGTCTTCGAGGAGCCGATCCAGCAGGCCCGGGCGCAGGGCTACCGCGACCTCACGCCGCTGGGAGGGAGCGGCCGGATCACCTACCTGATGTCGCGCTCGCGGGATCTCGCGGTGTTCGTCGACGCCGTCGTCCGCCGCCTCGACGGGCTCGGGATCCCGTGGGAGTACTGGTCGAGCGAGACCGCGCCGGGCCAGGTCGAGATCAACATCGCCCCTGCCGACCCGGTCGCGACGGCGGATTACGTGACGAGGACGAAGCTCGCGCTGCGCGAGGTCGCGGAGGAGCAGGGACGCAGCGTGACCTTCATGGCGTACGGAATCGACGAGCACCTCGGGGGCGGGATGCACATCAACCTCTCGCTCGACCGCGACGGCGAGAACGCGTTCTACGGTGGCGACGGAGATCGCTCCGAGGTGCTGCGGCGCTGGGTCGCCGGGCTGCTCGCGACGATGCCGGGCGCGATGTCGTTCTTCAGCCCGACCGTCAACTCCTACCGCCGCCTGGTCGAGATCACGGGCCCCCCGACGACAGTGACCTGGGGCGAGGACAACAAGTCGGTCGCGGTGCGGACCGTGACGCGGGAGCCGACGTCGAGCCGGATCGAGCACCGGGTTCCCTCCGGGGACTGCAACGTCTATCTGGCCCTCGCCGCGATCCTCGCCGGCGGGATGATCGGGCTCGAGGACGAGCTCGAGCCGCCGCCGGAGTACGAGGGGATGGCGTGGGCGCTCCCGCCGGGGGCGGCCCCGCGGCTCCCGGACACGCTGAAGCGGGCGGCCTCCGCGCTGTCGGCGGACGGGCGGCTTGCCGAGATGCTCGGCCGCGAGGTGGTCGAGTACTGGCTCGGGAGCCGGGAGTGGGAATGGCTCGCCTTCCACACCGGGGGCGGCGACCCGGACAGCGTCGGCGAGTACGAGCTGAGTCGCTACTTCGAGCAGACGTAGGTCGGAGTCGCGGGGGGATGGCGAACCAAGAGCTGATCGACGAGCTTCTTGCGGGCCCCCACCCGTGCTGCCTGACAACGCTGCGGGCGGACGGCAGCCCCTACAGCGTCGTCGTGTGGTGCGGGCGCGAGGGTGAGCGCTTCACGGTCAACGCCGCCGAGGGACGGTGGCTCGACAACCTGCGCCGCGACCCGCGCCTCTCCTTCGTCGTCGTGGACACCAACAACATCCTCCGCCACGTGGCCGTCGACGGCCGCGCGGTGGAGATCGAGCCCGACGAGGGCTACGCGCACGTCGACAGCCTCTCCCGCGTCTACATGGGCGGTCGCTATCAGTACTCGACGCCCGAGGACGCACCGCGGTTCAAGGTCGTGATCGAGCCGGAGCGGATCCGCACCGCCGACATCCCCCTGCCCACCGAGGAGATTCGCTGAGGGAGCGCCGGGCGCTCACGCTCGCGCGGGCGCGAGCTGCCGCCAGGCGTCGAAGAGCTCGAACGCGCCCCGGGCGGCCTGCGCGCCCCAGCGCTCGCCCTGGGCCCGGATGTCGTCCGGGTCGATCCCGAGCGTCGCGAGCCTCGCGGCTTCGCCATTCGACCACCCGTTGACGACAGCCGGGGTCGCCTCGGGGTGGAACTGGAGGCCGAGGTGGGGGCCGAGGCGGAAGGCGCCGGGACCGCGGGGGGAGCGGGCGAGCTGCTCGGCGCCGGCCGGAACCGAGAGGCTCTCGACGTTGAAGTGGACCCAGGGCCCGCCGGGGACCAGGTCGGGGTCGTCGGTCTCGATCTCGAACCACCCGATCGAGGGCGGCTCGGCCGGCGAGACCTCGCCGCCGAGCGCGACGGAGAGCGCCTGGCCGCCGAAGCAGAGGCCGAGCACGGGGACGTCCGCATCGACGGCGCGGCGCAGGAACTCGACCTCGGCCGGGACCCACGCCGGCTCTGACTGGGTGACCGAGTCCTCCGCGCCGAGCGAGGCGACCCAGCCGAACTCGCGCGGGTCCTCCGGCACCCCGCTCTCCCACACCCGGACCGTGCGGTGCGAAAGCCCCCGCTCGCGCAGCCAGTCGCCGAGCAGGGCAGGGGGCGCGGCGTCCTCGTTCTGGAGCACGACGCCCGGTTGTCTCGGCTCAGCCACGGGAGACAGTTTGAACAACCGGTCCCGCGTTGCGCCTGTACATCACGCGCGCGAACAGGCCCGCGGTGATGAACATGAAGCTCGCGTAGACCGCGGCCGGGATCGTCAGCACCGTCGCGATCGCGGCGCCGACCGCGATCGCCAGGGTCGAGTTGTGGATCCCGAGCTCGATCGCGATCGCGGTCGAATGGCGGTCGTCGAGCCGCGCGATCCGCGCGATCGAGAACGAGATCGCCATCGCGGCGACGTTGAGCGTGATCGCGGCGGCGGCGACGTCGTCGAGGTTGTCGAGGACGCGGTCGTACTCGGCGACGATCACCCCGACCACGACCGCGACGAAGACCGCCAGCGCGACCTTGCGGAACGTCCCCTCGATCGCGGCGACCCGCCGCGGGCGGCGCGCCCGCAGCCACATCCCGAAAGCGAGCGGGATCACGGTGATCAGGAGCACCCGCGCGACGACGCCGAGCATGCTCACGTCCTCGTCGAGGCCGCTCGCCCCGAAGCGCGTGGTCGCCAGTTCGAGGAACAGCGGCACCGTGACCAGCGCGGCGACGCTGGAGATCGCCGTCATCGTGATCGACAGCGCCGTGTCCCCTCGCGCGAGGTGGGTGAGGAGATTGGCGGTGGTGCCCCCGGGCGAGGCGCCGAGCAGGACCAGCCCGACCGCCAGCGCCGGCTCGAGCGAGTAGGCCTCGGCGACCGCGAACGCGAGCAGCGGAGAGATCAGGATCAGATTCGCGAGCCCGATCGAGACGCCGCGCGGATAGACCACCACGCGCCGGAAGTCGGCCACGGTCAGCGACAGCCCGAGGCTGACCATGATCACCGCGAGCGCCACCGGGAGCAGCACCGTGGCGTAGAGCGAGTCCTCCATCGCCGGAGCCTATGCCGCCGGCGGACGGCCGAGCCTGTCGGTCAGCCGCAGGTCGGGCGATCCGCCGGGCTGAGCTCGCGCGCCCCCTCCGGGGTCACCCGGTAGCCCTGCGGCTCCGCCGCGGCGAGGATCGGCACGGGTTCTCCGTTCGCCTCCAGCTCGACCTGACCGTTCCCGAGCCCGAGCTCGAACTCCTCGCCGCGGAACGGGCCCTGCTCCTCGCCGGGCGGGAGGGTCACCCCCTCGACCCGCGGCCGGCCCCGCTCGTCGACGAGGCATACCCACACGGTCCCGGTGGTCGTGAGGCTCAGCGTCGCCCGCGGCGGGGGCTCGGCGGGTGTCTCCCTCGCCGACGGCGCGTCCTCGGGTTCGGACTCCGGGGTGGCCGCCCGTTCCGCGGGCTCGCCGGTCTCGTCGTCCGAGCCGCCGAACGGTGCGACCAGGATGACGATCCCTACCACCGCGACGACCGCGAGCGCCGCGATCGCTCCGCGTCCGAGCCGGGAGCGGGCGACGGCGCGGCCGGGAAGGCGAGGCCCGCGGCGCTCCGGGGGCGGAAGCTGGGCGACCGGCTCGGCCTCGGGTTGAGCCTCCCGCGAGCTCGAATCGCGACGGTACTCGGCGACCATGGCGTCGGCATCGAGCCCGAGCAGCTCCGCGTAGGTGTGGAGGAAGGCGCGCGCGTAGGCGGCGCCCGGCAGCACCTCCCAGCGCTCGTCCTCCAACGCGCGCAGGTAGCGCTGGGCGATCTTCGTGCGGTCCTCGACCTGCTCGAGGTCGAGATCCTGGGCGATTCGCGCCGCCCGAAGCCGCTCGCCAATCCCGGTCGCCATACCGACATTGTCCAACCTCCCGGCGCGGAAAGGTTCGCTTAAGGGAAGCGGGAGACGATGGGTGCGGAGGATGGCCGCCGAAGCCCGGATCAGCCCGGCGAACGGAGCGAGCGCTTCACCCGAGGGCGCTCCGCTCGCCCGGACGGAGTCGATCTGCCCCCGCTGCCGCCGCGTGCTCGACGCCGTCCTCGTGGTGCGCGACGGAAGGGTGATCCTGAGCAGGACCTGCCCCGACCACGGGTCCTTCGACGCCGTCGTGTACGGCGACGCCGAGCGCTACCTCGAGATCCAGCGCTTCGACAAGCCCGGCGAGCAGCCGCTGGAGCGCCAGACCGAAGTCGAGCGTGGCTGTCCCCACGACTGCGGGATCTGCCCCGAGCACGCCCAGCACACCTGCCTGGGGATCATCGAGGTCAACACCGCGTGCAACCTCGACTGCCCGATCTGCTTCGCCGACTCGGGTACCGGCCACCAGGAGCACGGCTATTCGCTGAGCCTGGAGCAGGTCGAGTCGATGCTCGACGCGTTCGTCCGCGCCGAGGGCGAGCCCGAGTCGGTGCAGCTATCCGGTGGCGAGCCCTCGATCCATCCCCAGATCCTGGAGATGCTCGCGGCCGCGAAGCGGCGCGGGATCAAGCTGGTGATGCTGAACACGAACGGGATCCGCCTCGCGCGCGATCCGCGCTTCGCGCCCGCGCTGGCGGAGCTTGGGGTTCACGTCTACCTCCAGTTCGACGGCTTCGACGAGGCGACGCAGGTGGCGATCCGGGGCAGGCCGCTGACCGAGGAGAAGCTCCGCGCGCTCGAGCGCTGCGCCGACGCGGGCGTGTCGGTGTCGCTCGCGGCGGCCGTGGAGCGGGGCCTCAACGAGCACGAGGTCGGACCGATCCTTCGCTTCGGAGTCGAGCACCCGGCGGTGACGGGGGTCTTCCTCCAGCCGGTGACCCACTCCGGGCGCTTCCGGATCGACTCCGATCCACTGCACAAGCTCACCAACTCCGACGTGATCGAGGCGATCGCGGCCCAGCTTCCGGAGTGGTTCCGCGCCGACGACTTCGTCCCCGTGCCCTGCTGCTCGCCCACCTGCCGCTCCGCGACCTTCGCCCTGTACGACGGCGAGGACCTGGTCCCGCTTCCGCGCCTCGTCGACGTGGAGCAGTATCTCGACTACGTCACCAACCGCGCCGTCCCCGACCTCGCGGTTCGCGAGGCGCTCGAGGGGCTGTGGTCGGCGAAGGCAGCGGGTGGCTCGGCGCCGGTCGCCGAGCGACTCGACTGCGTCGCCTGCGCGACCGGGATGCCGCCCGAGCTGCGCGAGGTCGCGGCGCGGGGCTTCATGGTCGTGGTGCAGGACTTCCAGGACCCCTACACGCTCGACGTGCAGAAGCTGCGCAAGTGCTGCGTCTCGGAGATCGCCCCCGACGGACGATTGATCCCGTTCTGCGCCTACAACTCGGTCGGCTACCGGGAGCAGGTTCGGCTCCAGATGTCGAACGGAGGAGGGTCCGGGAATGGCGCCTGAGCGGGCCCTCGAGGCGCCCCCTCTCGGCGAGCTCGTTGCGCTCGATCTCCCGCTCGACGGCGGCGATATCACGGCCTGCTGCGCGACCCTGTACGAGCACCCCGGGGTGCGCTGGGTGCTCGGCGACGAGCTCCATCCCGGCGGCGAGGCGACCACCCGCCGCGCGCTCGAGCTGATCGACCTCGACGGCGACGACCGTCTGCTCGATATCGGCAGCGGCGACGGGAGGAGCGTGCTGCTCGCGGCCAGCGAGTACGGCTGCCGGGCGGTCGGGATCGAGTACGGGGGCCGCGCCGCCGCGGAGGCTCGAGGTCACGCGATCGAACTGGGGCTCCAGGACCGAGTCGAGTTCGTGACCGGGGACGCTGCGGCTCTGCCGTTTGACGATCATGCCTTCGACACCGTGATCACCGAGTGCTCGCTGTGCGTGTTCACCGACAAGAGGCAAGCGCTCGGCGAGATGCGGCGCGTGCTCCGCCCAGGTGGCCGCTTGGGCTTTCCGACGTGGTCGCCGTGTTCGAGCGGCTCCCGAGCGGTCTTCGAGGGCCGCTGGGGGCGATTGCCTGCGTCGGCGCGGCGCTTGCGCCCGGCGCCCACCGCGAGCTGCTCGAGAGCGCCGGGTTCGAGGTTCTCGCCGAGGAGGATCGCTCGGCGGACGCGATAGCGATGGCCGACCGGCTGAGGGACCGGCTCCGCGGTGCCAAGATTGCCGGTCTCGACGCCCTAGTCCCGATGGTCGGCGGCGCGCGGCGGCGCTCGAACTCGTGGCCGAAGCGCGTGACGCGATCACCCACGGCACGATCGGCTACACGCTCGTGTCGGCCGCTCGCACCGAAGAGACTGCGGGGCTGTGACCATAGGTCCCGTGGTCGCGACGACCGGGCTTTGGATCACGGTGGCGGTACTCGGCGTGCTCCTGATCGCCGGGGCGGCGGGGATGTTCCTCCTGCTCGCGATGGGGCGGCTCTGGCTCGACCTCGGCTGGGGCCGGAGCGTTCACGCGCTCGGCCCGATCACGATCCGGATCAACGCCCCTCGGGACCTCGTGTTCGAGATCATCAAGGCTCCCTACACGGGTCGGACGCCGGGGGGGTCCGGAATCGAGGTCGTCGCAGGGAGCGATGCCCTCGTCGTCGCCTCCCATGACACGAAGGTCCACTTCTACACCGCACGCACCGTCGAGGTGATCGAGTTCAAGCCCCCGAGTCGGGTCGGGTTCAGGCACCTAACCGGACCGGTCCCTTACGCGGTCGAGCGTTTCGCGCTCGAGGCGTCCGACGGGGGCACCGAGATCCACTACGGCGGGGAAGTGGGGATCGACTTCTTCGTCCTCGGAAGGCTCGCGGGCCGCTACTGGGTCCGACCCCAGTGGGAGCGCACCGTCCGCGAGCACCTCGAGGATCTGAAGGACCGGGCCGAGCAGCGGGCCGCCGCCCAGAGGTCGCGGGAAGCCCGCGAATCGGTGCCGTAGCCGCCGTCAATCGTTGCTGCGTTGATAGTCCTGTAAGGACGCGCCCGTATGGTCGGACGCCATGAGCCTGGCCCTGGTCGCGTTATGTGCGGCGCTTGTGCTCGCCGGCTGCAACGGCGCGGAGGAGGAAATGGATACCGCGGAACGGACTCCCGCCACCCAGGGCGCGTATGAGTTTCCTGACCCGCCCGCGACCGAGGATGGCGCGCTCGACCCGCAGGTCGACGACGCGCTCTCGGACCTGTCGCCCTCGGTGCTCACTGGGCGGCTCGACCGCGGCGCGCTCGACACCGTCGCATCCTCTGGAGATGCCCGATTGGCCTGGCTGCTCTCCGACATGCTTCGGTTCGCGCAATCCGAGCAGGCCGCGGAGCCCCTGGTCTCGGCCTTCGCGGACCTCACCGGGGTCGACCCGCGCCGGGACCCGAGCTTCGCCGAGAGCCCCTGGCTCAGCGTCACCAACCACCTGATCGCCTGGGATCTGCCCGCCCCGCCGAGCTACCGCGAGCGCAAGGCCGAGCTGTACGTGAAGCTCGAGTCGGCATGGAAGCCGTTCTTCGCCGACGCCGACTCGAAGATCGACTGGCGACTGATCTCCTGGGGCGGGGTCTCGATCGACGACCGACAGCCGGGCGACCCGGATCCGTGCCCGCGGGGGTGCATCCCCGCGCTCGACGATCCCGCGCTGACCGCGGCCTCCGATGGCGATTGGTATCCGGACGAACGCACCGTGTTCGGCGTCGTCGTCGGCGGGGAGGCGGTGGCGTTCCCAAAGAACATCATGGAGGTCCACGAGATGGTCAACGTCACGATCGGCGGGCGGCGGCTCGGCATCCCCTACTGCACGCTGTGCGGCTCGGCCCAGGCCTACCTTCTCGACACTGTCCCCGACGGAGTCGCCGAGCCGGTCCTGAGGACCTCGGGGCTGCTGTCGCGCTCGAACAAGGTCATGTACGACCTGCGCACGCGCTCGGTGCTGGACACCTTCACCGGGGAGGCGCTGTCGGGACCGCTGCAGGACGCCGGCGTGAAGCTCGATCAGACGAGCGTCGTGGCGAGCAGCTGGGGCGAATGGAAGCGGGCGCATCCCGACACCAGGATCGTCGCCGAGGACGGCGGCATCGGGCGCCGCTACCCCGCCGACCCGCTCGGCGGGCGCGACGACGAGGGGCCGATCTTCCCGATCGGCGACGCCGACCCGCGGCTGCCCGCGCAGTCCGACGTCGTGGGTGCGATCGCGCCGACAGGCCGCGCGGTGGCGTTCCCCGTCGAGGAGGCGCTGTCGGCCCTCGAGCGGGGCGAGCGGGTCGCGATCGCGGGGATCGAGGTCACACCCCACGGCGACGGGCTGCGCGCCCGCGCCATGGACGGCAAGGAGCTGCCGGCCCACCAGGCGTTCTGGTTTGCGTGGAGCCAGTTTCACCCCCGGACCGAGCTGTGGGAGCCGGGCCCTTGACCGGCCGGAGGTCGGGCTGCGGGAGGCGCTGAGTGTCGCTTGCCGCGCTCGCGCTCGCGCTCGCCACGCTCGGGGCGTCGGCGCCGAGGACTTCCTTCCTCGCCGAGTACCCGGATCGCGCCGAACTCGACGCGGACATCCAACGCTTCCTGCTCGACGCATAGCCGACCGCGCCCCCATCCGGTACAACCCACTGGACAAATCTGTTCAGGCAAGGAGAGAGCGCATGGGCGACAAGATGTGGGGCGAAGAGCCGTTCTGGGGCCTCGGCTACGAGTGGGATCCGGACTGGCTGCTGACCGAGCGCCAGAAGGAGCTCCGCGCGAAGCTGATCGAGCTCTGCGAGCAGGAGATGCGGGCGAACGCGAAGCGCTCCGACGACGAGCTGCTGTACCCGCGCCGCAACTTCGAGCTGTTGGCCGAGAACGGGTTTCTGAGCCTCACCGTTCCGGAGGAGTACGGCGGCCTGGGCGAGAACCACGTCGCGTTCGCGATGGCCTGCGAAACATTGGCCAGATACGGGTGCGCGTCGACGGCGATGTGCTACGTGATGCACATCGGCGCCGTCGCGACGATCATGCTGCGCCCGACGCCCGAGCTGGTCGACCGCTACATCCGCCCGCTCGACGCGGAGTGCAGGATCGGCACGCTCTCCTACTCGGATCCCCAGACCGGGTCGCACTTCTGGTACCCGTTCTCCTCCAGCGCGGAGCGGTCCAACGGCGGCTTCAAGGTGAACAAGAAGTCGTCGTGGACGACCTCCGGCGGGTTCGCCGACTTCTACGTCGTCCAGACCACCAGCCCCGACTTCTCGGGCTACGACGACCTGTCGGTGTTCGTGATCGACGGTGACGACGTCAAGGCGCAGCCCTCGCTGTGGGACGCGCTCGGCCTGCGGGGGAACCAGTCGGGCCCGATCCAGGTGGAGGACATCGAGGTCCCCGCGGACCAGATCGTCGGCCCGGTGGGCGACGGCGCGTCCTCGAACGACGAGGCGGTGGACCCGTGGTTCCTCGTCGGCTCCTCGTCGGTGTGGAACGGGATCGCGTTGGGGACGATCGACATCGCGAAGCGCCACACTACGCGCAAGAAGCACGTCGACGTCGGCATGCGCGTCGCGGACTACCCGACGATCCAGGACTACGTCGGCGAGGCGGTGATGGACACGAACGCCTGCCGGATCTTCGTCAACTCGGTCGCCCAGGCGATGGACCGGGCGACCGACGACAACACCAGGGTGCTCGAGCCCGGGGAGACCGCCCGTGCCGACTACCTGCACTGGGCGTGGCAGATCAAGTTCGAGGCGGCGAAGAACGTCGCCGGCGTCGTTGACAAGATGCTCCACGCCTGCGGCGGGTCGGGCTACAAGCGCGACATGGAGCTGGAGCGCTACGTGCGCGACGCCAAGGCGGGCTGGGTGATGGGGCCGACGAACGAGGTCCTGCGCCAGTTCGTCGGCAAGGCGGTCCTGCACGGCTTCGACGCGCTCGACTACTGGAACCAGAACTACAACCGGCGTGTGGTCGAGAACGAGGTCAAGAAGCTCGATTCGGACGGCAAGCGCGACCTCGCGGCGAAGCTGGTCGAGCAGGCCGAGGAGGCGGAGCAGAAGACCGAGGCCGCGAAGGCGTAGTGGTATGGCGGTCGCGGTCCGACCCACCCTCGTACAGCCGGGTCTGAGGCCGGTCGACCGCTCGCTGGAGTCGCACTGGGTGCGGCCGGGAGCGGCGACCGCCGTCCGGCTCGAGCCCGGCGACGAGCTCACCGTCGTCAACCGGGACGGCGGCCAGGCGGCCGAGCTGACGGTGCTCGACGCCGAGGGCGGAGAGGACGCGGCGGCGATCGGCGCCCGGGACGACGGCGACGCGACCGTGCTGCGCGATCTCCTGCGGACCGGAGCCGCGGACGGCTTCCTGGCCGCGCTCCACGCCGACGGATTGGTGCCCCACGACGCAAGGGCGCTGCGCCTGTTCGACGCCGAGACGCCTCGCGGGACGGTGGAGCGCTTCACGGTGGAGCGGGCCTCGACGGCGATCGTCGCCACGCCCGGCGGCCGGGTCGTCGAGGGCGACTGGCCGCCCTCCCC
>JBOGZH010000139.1:0-7455 GCA_050697095.1 Solirubrobacterales bacterium | reverse complement strand
CCACGAACACGAACAGGCCCAGCAGCGCTACGCAGAAACGCCCCCGCGCGGTGCCCAGCAGCGTCGCCCTCACGCCGTCTG
This sequence comes from Solirubrobacterales bacterium, assembly GCA_050697095.1. GTDB lineage: Bacteria > Actinomycetota > Thermoleophilia > Solirubrobacterales > 70-9 > DASPWW01. Next base: position 7,374 of record JBOGZH010000139.1, on the reverse strand, counting down.
CACCCGCGGGTCGAGAACGAAGTACAGAGCGTCGGCGATCAGGTTGAGCACGATCACCGACACCGAGAACACGAGGAACGTGCCTTGGAGCACCGGGAAGTCCTTGTCCTGGATCGCGCGGAACGTCAGGTCCCCGAGGCCGGGCCAGGAGAAGATCGTCTCGATCGTGATCAAGCCGCCGGCGACGAAGCCGAACTGGATCGCCGACAGGGTCACCAGCGGCAGCAGCGCGTTGGGCACGGCGTGCTGGCGCACGACCCGATCCCAGGGCAGCCCGATGGCGCGCTTGACGGTGATGAAGTCCTCGGTCAGCACGTCCACCATCGACGAGCGCATGATCAGGAAGTACTGGCCGAGCAGCATCAGCGTCATCGCGGTGGCGGGCAGGATCAGGTGCTCCGCGACGTCGAGCGCCTCGGCGAGGAACCCGGAGAACTCCACCCCCGGCGTGACCTGCTGGCCCGCCGGGAGGATCGGTATCCAGACGGCTAAGACGAGGATCAGGATGATCCCGATCCAGTACTCCGGCGCGGCATAGGTGAACAGGCTGAACCCGAGCAGGCTGTCGTCGGCCTTCTTGCCGCGCCGCGTCGCGGCGACCACCCCCATCCAGCTGCCGATCAGCGTGGCGAGCAGGGTGCCGGTCCCCACCAGCAGCAGCGTCCACGGGAGTGCGTCCACGATCTCGTCCGACACGTCCCGGCGCGAACGGTTGCTTATCCCGAGGTCGAGCCGGACCGTGTCGCCGGTGTAGTCGACGAACTGCCCCAGGATCGGCTTGTCGATCCCGTATTCGCCCCGCAGCTTCTCGATCTCCTCCGGCGTCGCGTTCGGCAGCCGCACTAGCTGGGTTGTCGGGTCGCCCATCACCCGGAAGAGGAAGAAGTTGAACACGACGACGAACACGAGCGTCAGCGACGCCGCCCCCGCCTTGCCCGCGAGCCAGCGCCCGCTCACGCGCCGTGCCTCATCGCTCGATCCTCATCGATACGACCTCTCCCTACTCCTCGACCTCGAGCGGCTCGCGGCCCTGACGGCGCCGAGAGCGCATGAACAGGAACGCGCCGCCGCCGAGGATCACCGCCGCCGCGATGACGATCAGGACGGTTCCCCCGCCGCCCCCGTCGTCCGACGACGCGCCATCCGCCGGCTCCAACCCCAGGAGCCCCTCGTATGAGGTCTGCTCGCAGAACGTGTCCCCGGTCTCCGAATCGCAGACCGGTTCGACGTTGGCCAGCCTGTCGGTCCGGTAGGCGTGCAGGTTCGGGTCCTCGGTGAGGACGATGTAGGGGAGATCCTCCTGGGTGAGCGCGACCATCTCCTGGATGGTCTCCTTGCGCGCCTCGGTGTCGAACTCCCTCAGCTGCTGCTTGTAGAGGCGGTCGTACTCGGGGTTCGAGTAGAACGAGTCCGAGGAGAACCCGATCTCCTCGGTGAGGAACAGGCTGAGCAGGAAGCTCGGGTCGTAGGGATCGCCGCCCCAGCCCCACACGAAGGTGTCGAACTCCGGCGCCGGCACCCCGTCCACCTTGCGGACCGTGAGCTCGGTCAGCTTGCCGACGCTGACCACCTGGACGTTGAACTCGACCCCGATCTCGTCAGCCATCTCGGCGATCAGCTTGGACGCCTGGATGTCCGACTGCGACTCCGAGCGCACGTAGAGGTCGAAGGACAGCTCCTGGTCGCCCTTGGTCCGGGGGCCGTCTCCGGACTGCTCCCACCCGGCGTCGTCGAGCATCTGGTTCGCGAGCTCGATGTCCTGCGGGGTGTAGTCCTCCTCGGGGACCTCGTAGAACGACTTGTAGAACGACGGCAGGATCCCGTTGCCCACGAACGAGGTGCCCAGGGCGGAGATCTGGTTCACGCGCTCGCGGTCGATCGCGTAGGCGATCGCCTGGCGCACGGTCTTGTCCTGCACCGCCGGGTTGAACTGGGCGTCCGGGCAGTCCTGCTCCGAGCACATGTTGAACGCGAGCTCGGTGTACGAAGGCGAGGAGCCCCGCAGCGTCTCGACGTTCGGCTGCTCGCCCAGCCGCTCGAAGGTCGTCGGCTGGACCTCGGCGATGATCTCGACCTCGCCGAGCTGTAGCGCGCGCTCGGCCGCGTCCTCGGTGCCGAACTTGACGAACTGGACCTCGTCGAACTCCGGCTCGGGGCCGTCGAAGTTCGGATTGCGCTCCATGCGGATCAACCGCCCGCGCTCGAACTCGGTCACGATGTACGGCCCGCTGCCGACCATCGGCAGCTCCGGCTGGTAGGAGCCCGAGAGGTCCTCGAGCGACTGCTTCCCCCAAACGTGCTCGGGCAGCACGTAGATGAACAGCCCGCCGATCATCCGGGCGTCGGGCTGCTTCAGCTCGATCACGACGGTCTCGTCGTCCGGGGTCTTGATCGAGGTGACGTTCGACGTGTAGCCCGCGAACAGGTCACCCTCCTCCCCGAGCGTCTCGAGCGAGTACTTGACGTCTTCGGAGGTGATCGGCTCACCGTCGGACCACTTGCGGTCGGGGACGAGGTTGAAGGTGACCGTCTTGCGATCGTCGGAGACCTCCCACTCCTCCACGATTCCCGCGGTGGGGGTCAGGTCCTCGGGGCTGAAGTTGATCGGGAGGTCCCAGTTGATCGCCCAGATCGTGTAGTCCTCCTCGTCGAGCCCGACGAAGGGGTTCAGCGTCTGGGGGTCCTGCCCCCAACCGACCCGGAGCACGTTGTCCTCCTGCTGCGAGTCCTGCGCGCCGACCGGCGAGGCCACGACCACCGCCAGCGCCGCGGTCGCAACCAGCGCCGCCACAACCATTCCCAGGCTCCTACCCCTCATCATTCTCTCCTCCTTGTTGGTCCTTTGTCGGTTCCACGGCCGCCTCGACCACCTCTAGGGTCTTGGCGTCGCCGTCCACGCGGACGGTGACGCCGAGCGGCATCGTGGCCATGTGCTTCCCATGCCCCACCGGCACGTTGGCGATCGCCGGGATCCCCAGCGGAGCGATCAGCTCGTCGAGCATCTCCTCGATCGAGAGCGTCGACTCCACCTCCTCGGGCACGGTCTGGCCCTTCAAGTTCACGTCTGTCCCGAACACGAAGCCCGCGACGTTGTCGAGCTTGCCGGCACGGATCAGGTGGTTCAGCCACGTGTCGATCAGGTACGGCTCCGTGTTCAGGTCCTCGACCATCACGACGCAGCCGTCGGTCTGCAGCTCGTACGGCGTCCCGATGCTCGCGCACAGGAGCGTCAGGTTGCCGCCCGCCAGCGGCGCCTCCGCCGCTCCCCGGCCCACCGTGAGCACGTACGGGTTCTCGGGGTCCTCGAATACGCGCCCGAGCGGCTCGGGCTCGAACGCGCGGTGGAACCAGGCTTCCGTCTCCTTGGTGAGCGGGTACTCGTCCTTCTGCCGCGTGAAGCGCAGCAGGTTCGGGCCGTAGAAGGTCACCCAACCGGCATGCGCGGCGAGCGCGAGGTGAAGCGCTGTGATGTCGCTGTAGCCGCACACGATCCGCGGCTCGCCGAGGTCGCCCCAATCGATCAGGTCGTGCAGTCGCGCGGTGCCGTACCCGCCGGTCAGCGCGAGCACCATGTCGATCCCGGGCTCCGACAGCGCCCACTGGAGGTCCGCGGCGCGCTCGTCGTCGGTCCCGGCCAGGTAGCCGTGCACCTTGCGGTGGCTGGGCCCGAAGACAAGGCGGTGGCCGCGGGCCTCGAAGTACTCGGTCGCCTGCTCGGCCCCCGAGCGTGTCTGCGGCGAGCTCGCCGGCGCGACGACCGCGATCGTCGCCTGCTCGGGAAGGGCCGGTGGCTTGATCCGGGCCATTGCGGCGCTACTCCCGCCCCGCCGCAAGCGGGCGCCGCGAGACGCCCTCGATGGCTTCGGCGGTCAGCTCCGGCGATGCCTGCAGCGAGCCGAGCACGAGCTCGACGTGTAACTCGGCCACCTCCTCCAGCTTCAGCGGCCCCGCGGGGTCGAACCACAGCGCGACCCCGGTGCACTGGAGCAGGATCGCGTAAGTGGCGACCGGCGCGTCCGAGGCGCGCAGCGAGCCGTCGCGGATCCCGTCCCTGATCCACTCGTTGAACATCGCCTGGTAGTCGTCCCGCTTGGCGATCAGCGCCCGCCGCCGCTCCTCCGTCAGCGCCCGGATCTCGCTGTCGGTGACGAAGGCCGCACGCGGATGCAGGCCATGGAAGACGACGTGCTCCCACACCGCCGCGGCCAACCGCAGCGCGGGACGGTCCTGGCGCTCCACCGCGGCGAGAACGTTCTCGGTGAGGCGCTCCATGAAGTCGTCCTGGAACTGGACGAGGATCGCCTCCTTGCTCGGGTACCAGTGGTAGATCGCCGCCGGCTGCACCCGCGCAGCGGACGCGATGGCCCGCATCGACGTCGCGTGGTAGCCGCGCCGGGCGAAGAGCTCGAGCGCCGCCCGGTGGATGGCCTCCCTGGTCGCCGGACCGCGCCGGGTGGCCGAGCGTCCGTCCTCCGCAACGTCGGCCTGGATATCAGCCAAGCTGCAACAGCTCCCGCGTCTGGTCCGGGGTCGCGACCTCGCGCCCCAGGGTGCCGGCGAGGCCGACCGCCATCTCCGCGAGCGCGGCGTTTGAAGGCGCGAGCACGCCGCGCTTCAGGTAGGCGACGTCCTCGAGGCCCGTGCGGATTCCGGGTGCGCCGAGCAGCAGCGCCAGCCCGAGCAGGCGCTGGTGTTGCCGCCCGATGCAGGTCACGGTCCAGAACGTGCCCTCCGGTAGGGGCCGAATCATCGCGGCCAGCGCCTCGGGGGAGGCGTCGATGCCCCCCGGGACGCCGAACACGAGATTGATCCGCAGTGGCGGCGGCAGCACCCCCTCCTTCAGCCAGCGGACGGCGCTGGCCACGTGGCCCACGTCGAAGGCCTCTACCTCGAGCGCGATCCCCGCCCCGGTCGCGCGCTCGATGATCCCGCGGCCGGCCGGCGGCGGGGTGATGAAGGTCTCGTCGCCGAAGTTCATCGAGCCGGACTCGACGCCCGAGATGTCCGGCTTCGCGTCGAGGCCCGTGGTCCGCTCCCCGATCGTCATGTCGTTGGCGCCGCCCGTCGACACCATCGTCAGCAGGTCGGAGCCGGCGCGGATCCGGTCGATCACGTCCACGAACAGCTCCGGGCGCCCGCTCGGGGTGCCGTCGTCCTCGCGCACGTGGAGGTGGACGACGGTCGCGCCCGCGGCGCCGGCCTCGACGCTCGAGTCGGCGATCTCCTCCGTCGTGTAGGGGATGTTCGGGTTGTTCTCCCGGAAGACGTCGGCACCGGTCACGGCCACGGTGACGACCACGGGGTTGCTGTTCCAACTCATGTCGAGCCCTCTCCGGAGCGCGCCAGGGAAGCCCGCTCCTCGTCGGTGATCGGTCGCGAGCCTCGCTGCGCGGGATCCCACAGCACGAGGCCGAACTCCGCCTCGACAACGACCTCGCCGCTGCGATCCACGATGCGCTCGGTGGTCGTCACGCTCGAGCGGCCGAGCTCGCGCACGGCGCACTGCACCGTGACGGCCTCGAACCCCGGATCGATCTCGCCCCGGAAGCTCACCGAGCAGCGGCCAACCACGTACTCGTCGCGGCGGATCCCGTGCGCCTTCAGGAACGCGTCCCGGCCCTCCTCGAGGTAGGTGAGCACGACGGTGTGGTTGACGTGGCCGAGCCCGTCGAGGTCGCGCCAGCGCATCTGCACCTCGTGGCCCGTCTCTACGTTCACAGCACCACCTCAGTTCGCGCTCGGCCCAGCATCAAATTCCCCGCCCGCCCCCACCCTGGTAGAGCCTCGCGCTCACAGGCTCCTCGACGGGAGCGCCGAGGGCCCGGCGCAGCGCGGGCGAACGGCGGGCGAGGTCGAGGGCGTACGCGCCGCCGTCGGGCGCGAACCCGCTGCCGACCAGCATCCGGGCATTCGACCCGATCCCGTCCGCGGCCAGCGCCGCGGACGAAAAGCTCGTCGCCATCGAGAAGAAGAGCACCGTGCCCTCGTCGGCGCTCAGCAGGATCGCCGTCGGCTCGCAGCCCGTGGCGTTTACGACGACCACCGTGAGGTCGGCCGGCGGCGCACCGGCGGCGCGCGCCGCCTCCAGGGCGGCGAGCGGGTCGCGGAGGTCGGCGGTCACGCCGATGTCGCAGAGCCCGAGCTCGGTGACGCGCTCGATCGCCTCCGGGTCGACGTCCATCGCGACCACGGTCCCGCCCTCCATCGCATCGCGGGCGGCGGCGAGCGCCAGCTTGCCGGCGTGCCCGGCGCCCAGCACGCACACGGTCCCGTCGGCGGGAGCGAGGGCGTGGGTGTGGGAGCCGGCCGAGCAGACGTCGTAGAGCTCGAGCACGGTCGCCAGCGGGAAGTCGTCGGGCACCGGCCCCCATGCCGCGCGGTCGAAGATGTACGCCGTGCCCGTGACCTCGACCTGAGGGGAGCCCGGATCGAGGCCCGTGACCGCATCCAGCCGCAGCGGGGTCAGGGTCAGCGAGCCGAGCGTCACGATCCGCGCACCGATCGCGGGAGGCGAGGTGAAGCGCTCGCCGGCGGCGGCCACCGTTCCGAGCAGAATCCCTCCCGACTCGGTCTCCGGGTTGTGCAGCTTTCCTCGCGACTCGACGATCTCGACGATCCGCTCGGCCATCAGATCGGCGTCGCCCCCGGCGCGTTCGCGGATGTTGCGAAACGAGGTCGAATCGAGACACAGCCGCTCGACGGCCAGCTCGAGCTCGTAGGGCCGAACCGGCCCCGACGGATCGAGGCGCTCCGCGGGCTGGGGCAGGGCCCCCGCCGGGTCCAGGACCCTGTCAGCGCCCAGCCGCTGCCCCAACTCCACCCCGTACTCAGACTTCATGAACGGTCGTTAGAACCTATCCTCGGCGCGTCCGGGCGTCAAGACCAGAAACGGCCAGAAATCGAGCGCGCACTGGACACGCTGTACAAAGCGGACGGTCGTTCAGCTCGAGCCCGAGACCCGTGTGATAGGACCGGCCCGTGGACCTCTCGATGCCCGTGGTCTGGAGCGACCGTCACCGCCTGCACGACCCGGGCGGGGAGGTCTGGGTGGGCGTCCGCACGCCGGGGACCGAGCTCCCCGCACGCGCCGAGCGGGTTCGCGAGGCACTCGCCGAGGCCGGCGCGCGGATCGTGGACGCGGAGGCCCATCCCGACGAGGCCGTGCTCGGCGTCCACGACCCGGCGCTGGTCGACTACCTCGCCCGCGCATGGGAGCAGTGGGAGGCGGCCGGGCTCACGGTGGACCCGGGCCAGGACCGCGTCGTGCCGTACGTGTTCGCCCACCCCGGGCTGCTCGCGGGCGTTTCGCCCGCGATCCCGGCGGCGATCAGCGCCCGGGCCGGTCGCTTCGCGTACGACACGATGACCCTGATC
>JBOGZH010000138.1:0-4076 GCA_050697095.1 Solirubrobacterales bacterium | reverse complement strand
GGCCAGCTCCACGTTCTCGCTCGACACGACCGCAGTATCCTGCTCCTCCCCTGCATATGGCAATAGCGACGCCCACGTACACGGAGAAGACCGACGAGCAGAAGGCGATCACCGAGATGGTGCGCCAGTTCGTCGACAACGAGATCCTCCCCGTCGCCGAGGAGTTCGACCACGAGGACAAGTTCCCGGAGGCGATCGTCGAGCATATGAAGGAGCTCGGGCTGTTCGGAGTCACGATCCCCGAGGACTACGGCGGGATGGGGCTCGACCTCACCACCTACGCGATGATCGTCGAGGAGCTGTCGCGCGGCTGGATCTCGATCTCGGGGGTCGTCAACACCCACTTCATCGGCTCCTACCTGCTGATGAAGTTCGGGACCGACGAGCAGAAGGACCACTTCCTGCCGAAGATGGCGACCGGGGAGATCCGCGCCGCGTTCTCGCTCTCGGAGCCCGAGGTCGGCTCGGACGTCCAGGGGATCAAGTCGGTCGCGAAGCAGGCGGAAGACGGGAGCTGGGAGCTGAGCGGACAGAAGATGTGGGTCACGAACGGGCTCCTGTCGGGCGTCGTGTTCGTGCTCATGAAGACCGACCCGAAAGCCGATCCGCCCTACAGGGGGATGACCTGCTTCATCACCGAGAAGGAGCCGGGGGCGAGCGAGAACGGCGGCGAGTTCGCGGGGCTCACGATTCCCCCCAAGATCAAGAAGATGGGCTACAAGGGCGTCGAGTCCACGGAGCTCGTCTACGACGGCTACCGCTGCCCGCCCGAGCGCATCCTCGGCGGCGCGGAGGACGGGGTGGGGGAGGGATTCCGCCAGATGATGGACGCGCTCGAGGTCGGCCGGGTGAACGTCGCCGCGCGCGGCGTCGGGATCGCCCAGCGGGCGCTCGAGCTGGCGCACCGCTACAGCCAGGAACGAAAGACGTTCGGCCGCCCGATCGCCCAGCATCAGGCGATCCAGTTCAAGCTCGCCGACATGGCGACGAAGGTCGAGGCGGCGCGCCTGCTGACGATGAAGGCCGCTCGGCTCAAGGACGCCGGTGAGCGCTCCGACCTGGAGGCCGGGATGGCGAAGCTCTTCGCCTCGGAGACGGGGAAGGAGGTGGTCGAGGAGGCGTTCCGCATCCACGGCGGCTACGGGTACTCGAAGGAGTACGAGATCGAGCGCCTGTACCGTGACGCCCCTCTGCTCCTGATCGGGGAGGGGACCTCCGAGATTCAGCGAATGGTGATCGGAAAGAAACTACTGGAGCGCCACCCGGTCTGAGCCGGCCGCGCCTCAGGCACGCCGCTCGTCGAAACCTGGATTCCCATGGCCCGCGCGCAGGATCTGATCTCAACCGCCTACCGGCGCTGCATCGCCGAGGTCCCGGCGCTGGACAAGATGAAGCTCGTGATCAGGTTGGAGCTCCGCGGGCGCGGCGACGTGCAGGTATTTCGCGTGCGCACGCCGGGCCCCGAGATCTCGAAGGGTGAGCCCGAGGACGCACGGCTCAGCGTCGCGATGCCGCGCTCCGACTTCAACGAGCTGGCGACCGAGGGCCAGCTCAAGGACTGGCGCGAGGCAGTCGAGCACGGTCACATCAAGGTCTCGGGCGACAGGCGCGTGCAGCGCCTGATCGAGAACGTGGTCGAGCGCCACGAGAAGCGCGGCAAGGTGAAGAGGGCCCGCTAGCGGGTCGATGGCTCGGCCCCGGGCCAGGCCGCTCGAGCCGGCGAGGCTCGCACCGGTGCGAGCCGCAGCTCAGCTGCTGAACCGGCCCGGTGCGCTGCGCGACCCCGCCGAGGTGGTTCGCCGCACGGCGGGGATCCAGGCCCAGGACGCGAACGCCGCGCGGCTCGGGATCCGAGCCCGCTCGGCGCGGACGACCGCGAGCGACGTCGAGCGGGCACGGGCGGAGGAGCGTTCGATCGTGCGCGTCTGGGCGATGCGCGGCACGCTGCACCTGCTCGCCACCGAGGATCTGGGCTGGCAGCTTCCGCTGTTCGCCGAGCCCGAGCTCGAGTGGTCGCGCCGGCGCCTCTCGGAGGCGCTCGGCGTGGACCGCGGAGCGCAGGAGCGAGCCGTTCGCATGATCGCGGGCATGCTCGAGGCGGAGGGAACGGTGACCCGGCGCGAGGTTCTCGACCGGCTCGAGAGCGCCGGAGTCGCGTTCGACCGCCAGACGGCGGGGCACCACCTGCCGCGGTTGGCGGTGCTCGAGGGCGTCGCCTTGCTCGGTCCCGATCGCGGGCGCGAGACCACCTACGTGCTGGCGCGCGACTGGATCGAGGAGCTGCGGCGCGCTCCGCGCGACAGCGCGCTCGCCGAGCTTGCACGCCGCTACCTCGCGGCGTTCGGGCCCGCCGACGAGCGGGACATGGCGGCGTGGGCGGGGCTAAACCTGGGGGATTGCCGGGCCGGGCTTGCCGCGATCGCGTCCGAGCTGGCCGAGGTCCGTGTCGGGGAACGGCGGCTGGCGATGCTGCGGACGGCGAAGCTCCGGGCGGGGCGAGGGAGGCTGGTCCGCCTGCTCCCGGGCTTCGACAACTACCTGATCGGGCACGCGAGCCGGGAGTTCGCGGTGCCGAGCGAGCACACCCGGCGCATCTGGCCGGGGGGCGGAATCATCCGTCCGACGCTGCTGGTCGACGGGGTCGTTGCCGGAACCTGGACCACCCGCCGCGCGGCGGGGAGAATCCGCGTCTCCCTCGAGGGGTTTGCGCCCCTCGACGAGGAGGTTCGGGCAGCCGTCTCGCGGGAGGTGGAGGACATCGGCCGCTTCGAGGGCCTTCCTGTGACGCCGACCTGAATCAGGCCGGGTACCATCCCGCGCCGATGAGCGACCCCGAACACGAGCTGCAGACGGGCCAGGCCGAGCGCGAGGCCTCCGGCGCGCATCGCTACGGACGCTATCTCGAGGAGTTCGAGGTCGGCGCCGTCTACAAGCACTGGCCGGCGAAGACGGTCACCGAGGCGGACGATCACCTGTTCTGCCTCTTGACGATGAACCACCACCCGCTGCACATCAACGACGTCTACGCGGGCGAGTCCCAGCAGGGGCGCAACGTGGTGGTCGGGCCGCTCGTCTACTCGCTCGCGCTCGGGATGTCGGTGGGCGATGTGTCGGGGAAGGCGATCGCCAACCTCGCCACCGAGGACCTGACGCACCCCGCGCCCGTGTTCCACGGCGACACGCTGTTCGCCGAGTCGGAGGTGCTCGACGTCAAGCCCTCGAGCTCGAAGCCGGATCGCGGCGTGGTCAAGGTCCACACCCGGGTCTACAAGCAGGACGGCACGCTGGTCGCCGAGTTCAACCGCGCCGTGCTGGTGCCGCGGCAGCCCGGCGCCGGTTCCGAGTAGGCCCGATACAGATCACCACTACCTCCGTGATTCCCGCGCCCGCCGAGAAGGTCTGGCGGCGCGTCGTGACGCCGGAGGGGATCAACGACGAGCTGCGACCGTGGATGCGGATGACGATCCCGCGTCGGCTGCGGGGCAAGACGATCGACGACGTCCAGCCGGGCGAGCTGCTGGGGCGCAGCTGGCTGCTGCTGTTCGGGGTTCTCCCGTTCGACTACGACGATCTCGGGCTCGCCGAGCTCGGGCCCGGGTTCCGCTTCCTCGAGCGCTCGACGATGCTCAGCATGCGCCGCTGGGAGCACGAGCGCACGGTGGTTCCGGCCGGTGACGGCGCCTGCCAGGTCAGCGACCGGATCGCGTTCGAGCTCCGGCGGCCGCTCGCGCTGGTGCCGGGCACCGAGCGGCTGGCACGCAGCCTGCTGACCCGAATGTTCGCCCACCGCCACCGGCGGCTGGCCCGGTACTTCGGGGGATGGGCGCGCTAGCCGTGGACCGAAGCGGTGGCTCGGACGTTGGAGGGCTGGGTAGGGAGAAGGGCTACCCGGGGCGTCCGTAGGTCCCTAACTCCGATCTCGCGGCCCACCTTGCGACGAGACCCGGGATTTGGGTCGCATAGCGACCACAATCGGGGGGTTCGGCGTCTCGCATTCGCCGAGACGGCGGTTAGGGATCCCCCGGTTGGGGGACCCTTGCTACCCACCCCTACCCAGCCCCCGCCGCGCTCTGCGC
>JBOGZH010000137.1:0-2881 GCA_050697095.1 Solirubrobacterales bacterium | reverse complement strand
CGCGTACAGGCAAAGGTGAAATGGTGCGGTAAGAGCGCACCGGCGTCGCGGTGACGCGGCGCGTCACGGCAAACCCCGTCCGGTGCAAGGCCAAGCAGGACCTTCGACCCGGCCCGGCGAGGTCCAGGTGGGCCGCACAGATGGATGACTGCACGAGACAGAATCCGGCTTACAGGCCTGCTGAAGGAAGAGCCCCCGTTCGGGGGCTCTTCCCATGTACGCCGGGCACGCCAGGACGCTGGGGGGTGAGAGTCCGCCGTGGAGGAGATGGCACCAAACCACAAGCCGAGGGCAACCGCGTCGCCGCGGGGCGGGGTGGGGCCCGATGATCCGGCGCTCGGACAACAACGCCGCCACCCGCGTCAGGGACATCGTGGGGGAGGGGGCGATCCGGCGGGTCGCACGAGATGCCCGCATGCACCACTTCCGCCACAGCGGCACGTGGGGACCCTGCCGCACAAGCGCGTCGGACCAAGCGTCGTTCATGTACCGCTTCGAGGAAACGATCCCCGATCGCCACGAGGGCCACGCCAAGCACCTCCTCGCGAGCGTCGTCTCCGCGCAGCGCTGGGGCGTCGCCCGCGCCCGGCCGAAGGGGTGGAAGCTGTTCTTCAAGGGCGGCTGGGGAATCGCCGACAACGTGAACCACCAGGTCGCCTTCCTCCAGCGCCGCGGCAACCGGGTGGCGCTCGCGATCCTCACCGAGGGCAGCCCGGGCCACGAGTACGGAAGGAAGACGCTCGGGGGGGTCGCGAGCCGGCTACTGCGCGGCTTGCACCGCTGAGGGTCGGGCAAGGATAAGCTCGGCCGGCGGCGAACCCCTCTCCTTGCCAAGACCGCCGACTTCGTGCCCGCGGGGGCACGGATGGCGATCGAGATTCCGTCCGGTGCTTTGTTAGGATGCCGCAACCTTCCGCTGAGTCTCCGCCACATACCTGCGGAGATCGGGGGACCCAGACGATGGGGCGAATCGTGGGTTGTTGCCCGCGTAGCGCTTTCTCTTTCAGCGCGAGCCCGTCAGCTAACCCCGTAAGCACAGAAAGAGCGAATGTACGAAGGCGAGTACCGCCGTGAGGCGGCACGTCACAATTCACGGGGCGACCGGCCGAGCCGAGTGCAGGGTCGCCCCGATCGCGCCGCCCTGTGGGCGGTGTTCATGGCGATCGCCGCGACGATCGTTGCCGCGGCGAGCGCCCAGGCCCAGGCCGGCGCCGGCGGGACCCCGACGACGGGCGAGTGCCAGGATGTGAGCTTCGGGGACCGCTCGCTGAAGCTCGGCGACTGCGGCGACGACGTGAAGACCCTCAACTGGGTGATGAGGTCGAAGAGCTACGCGGAGGGCGTGGGGCTGGACGAGGAGTTCGGCGATCCGACCGACGGCGCGGTGCGCGAGTTCCAGGGCCGGGCGGGCCTGAACCCCAGCGGCGTGGTGAACGGGAACACGCGGGCGGAGCTCAAGGGCAGCATGAAGCGCCAGACCGCGAGCTGGTACGGCCCGGGCTTCTGGGGCAACGAGACGGCGTGCGGCAAGGAGCTGAAGCGAAAGACGGTCGGCGTCGCCCACAAGAAGCTGCCCTGCGGCACGAAGGTCGTGTTCAGCAAGGGCGGGCACTGGGTGCGCACGAAGGTGATCGACCGGGGGCCCTTCATGAAGGGGCGCAAGTGGGACCTTACGCAGGCGGCCGCAGAGGGTCTCGGCATGGAGTACACCGAGGGCGTGCGCTCCGCGGTGATCGAGAAGTAGCGCTCGGGACTCAGGCGGCCTCGGGCAGCACCGACGGGTCCGACTGATCCTGCGGAAGCGCCGCGGCGTTGGCCACCAGGCTCTGGAACTCGCTCAGCGCGAGATGCGCGACCGCCTCGAGGATCTGTTCGTCGGTCCAGCCGAACTCGCGGGCCTCCTCGAGCAGATGCAGCTCCGGATGCCCGCCGGAGTCCAGCACCGACTCCAGGAACGTGAGCAGCGCGGCCTCCCTGGAGTCGGCCGAGGTGAAGCTGCGTGCGCTGGAGATCTCGTCGAGGCCGAGGCTGGCCGCGCGCGCGGTCCTCGCGTGCTGGGCGATGCTGTAGCCGTCACCGCGGTGTTCGGCGACGGCGAGCGCGATCCGCTCGCGCGTGTGGCGGGGCAGGCTCCCGCTGCGCAGCTCCGAGCGCATGCGGGCGTACGCTCGCAGCGCCGCCGGCGCGCCGGCCAGGACTCCGATGAACTTCGAAACGGCGCCGCCCGCCGTGGTGATGCTCTTGACGATCCGCGCGCTTGCATCCGGCGCGGTGAGCTCGTCGTGGATATGGAAGCGGCTGATCTCGGTCTTGACGGTCATCTCGGCCTCCGGCGTGATCGCCTCGTCTCGGTTTATGTGGTCCTTACCGGCCCTTTACTTTACTTTTAGGGGGTAACTAACCGTTCGTAAGTTATAGCGCGTACCCCGGGCGTTCGCAAGGGTCCTACGAGCCGCGGCGCCGCACGGATCATGCGTCGGGCCCGCCTGCCGCCCCGTGCCCGCGCTCGGAGCGCGCCCCGCCTATATCGTTGCGCCCTCCGAGTCGCCGAACGAGAGGAGGCCCATGGCCGAGCAGTCAACTTCCGCACCGCGCACCGAGTCCGCCGACGACGTCAAGAGCCTGGTCGCGGAGCGTGACGTGCGCTTCATCCGACTGTGGTTCACCGACATCCTCGGTCAGCTGAAGAGCTTCTCGATCAACGCGCAGGAGCTCGACGACGCGTTCGAGGGCGGGATGGGCTTCGACGGTTCCTCGATCACCGGCTTCAACCCGATTGAGGAGTCGGACATGATCGCGATGCCCGACCCGAGCACCTTCGACGTCCTTCCGTGGCGGCCGGGCGAGAACGGGACGGGGCGGATGTTCTGCGACGTCCAGG
>JBOGZH010000136.1:0-11100 GCA_050697095.1 Solirubrobacterales bacterium | reverse complement strand
CCGCCACCCCGTCGCCGCGCGCCGCCTCGGCCAGCTTGCCGCCGGTGGAAGCAACGACCCGCCGAGCGCCAAGCGCCTCGGCGGCCTCGTAGCAGGCGAGGGTCTCCTCGGTGCCGCCCGAGTAGCTCGAGCACAGCACGGTGCGGTCGGGCGGCGTCCAGGCGGGCAGCCCGTAGCCGCGCACGGTGGTCAGGGGGAGGCTGAGGCGGTCCCCGATCGCGGCGGCGGCGAGATCGCCACCGATCGCCGAGCCGCCCACCCCGCAGACCACCAGGCCGGAGCTCTCCCAGGGCTCGAGCGCGGCCGAGTCGACCCGCCACAGCGCGTCCCAGAGATGGTCGGGAAGCGCCAGCACGGCGTCGAGCTGGTTCCCGGAGTCGAGCGAGCGGATGTCGGGGGCGTCGCTCATCCCACCGTGACCGCGGGCTCGATGCGGTCGCCCTCGGAGACTTCCGCGCCCGCGGCGATCCGGGCCCCCTCGCCGACGACGGCGCCCTCGCCGACCCGCGCCTCGGAGCCCACCTCCACGCCCGCGGCGAGGATCGCCCCGGTGACCTGCGCCCCCGCCCCGAGCCGGCAGCCGCGCAGCAGCGCGGAACGCTCGATCGCGGCGCGCTCGGCGATCTCGCATCCCGGCCCGATCACCGCACGTGGCCCCACCCGCACGTCGGCGCCGATCGAGGTGTGCGACTCGATGAAGCCGGGCGCCGTGATCTCGGCTCGATCGTCCACCGCGGTCCCGGGCTCGACGAGCAGGCCGTCGGCGTCGAGGCGCTCTCCGACCTCGGTCTCGACGCGGCGCTCGAGGATGTCCCAGCTCGCCTGGAGATAGCGCTGCGGGGTCCCGATGTCCATCCAGTACCCGGGCAGGCGCCGTCCGTACAGCCCTTCTCCCACGAGCTTGGGGAACACCTCGCGCTCGATCGAGACCTCGCGATCCTCGGGGATCAGCTCGAGCACGGAGCGCTCCAGCACGTACGCGCCCGCGCTGATCTCGTCGGTGTTGATCTGGTCGGGCTCGGGCTTCTCGAGGAACTCGGTGATCTCCCCGTCCTCGGCGCGGCGCACCAGGCCGTACGCGGAGGGATCGTCGACCGGGTAGAGCGCGAGCGTGGCTGTCGCGTCCCGCTCCTCGTGGAGCTCGATCAGCGCCGAGAGGTCGAGGTCGGTCAGCACGTCCCCGTTCAGGGCGATGAAGCGATCCTCGAGGAATCGCTCGGCGAACTTGATCGCCCCCGCCGTCCCCCGGGTCTCGGGCTCCTCGACGTAGCGAAGCCGCGGGCCGCCGTCCCCGCCCTCGCCGAGCACGTCGCGCACGCCGGCGGCGAGAAAGCCGGACGCCATCACGATGTCGTCCACGTCGTGCCGCGCCAGCCAGTCGACCATGTAGCGGATGAACGGCCGGTCGACGAGCGGCACGACCGGCTTCGGCACGGTCAGGGTCAGCGGCCGGAGGCGGGTCCCCTCGCCGCCGACGAGGATCAGAGCCTGCATCAGCGGTCTACCTGCGCTCCGTGGTGCTCGCTCGACCGATTCCCTCGTAGGTGAAACCGGCCTCCTGGAGCACGGCCGGGTCGAGGAAGTTGCGGCCGTCGATCACGAGCGGCGTCGCCATCCGGTCGCGAAGCGATGCCCAGTCGATCTCGGCGAACTCCGGCCACTCGGTGACCAGAATCGCGGCATCGGCGCCGTCGAGCGCCTCCTCGACTGACTCGCAGAACTCCACGTCGGGGAGCAGCTCTCGCGCTGGCTTCTCGGCCACGGGGTCGTACCCGCGCACCGTCGCGCCCTCACCCTTGAGCCGAGACGCGAGCACCAGGCTCGACGCCTCTCGCATGTCGTCGGTGTCGGGCTTGAAGGCGAGCCCGAGGAGGGCGACCTTTCGCCCCGCCAGCGAGCCGAGCTGCCTCTCGAGCTTCTTCAGCACGCGCCGCTTCTGAAGCTCGTTGACCTCAATCACGGCGGTGAGGAGCTGGAAGTGGTAGCCGGTGTTTCCGGCGAGCTGCTTCAACGATGAGACATCTTTCGGGAAGCACGAGCCTCCATACCCGATGCCCGCCTTCAAGAATGCCGAGCCGATCCGCTCATCCAGCCCCATACCGCGCGCGACCTCGGCCACGTCGGCGCCGACCTCCTCTGACACGTTCGCGATCTCGTTGATGAACGAGATCTTCGTCGCCAGGAAGGCGTTGGAGGCGAGCTTGACCATCTCCGCGCTGGCCACGTCGATTCGTACCATCTCCCCACCGAGCGGTTCGTAGACGGCGGCAACCGCGTCACCGGCCCACTCGTCGCCGGGGTCCGCGCCGATCACGACCCGATCCGGGTGCATGAAGTCCTCGATCGCGGTCCCCTCCTTGAGGAACTCGGGACAGGAGACGTAGGCGACGTCGGGCAAATCGCGGCGAATCGCATGCCCGGTCCCGGCGGGGACCGTGCTCTTCATCACCAGCGCGTGCTCGCCGTCCTCGCCGAGCGTGGCAACAACGGCCTGCACCCGCGAGAGGTCCGCGTCACCGGAGTACGTCGGCGGGGTGTCCACGCACACGAACAGCAGCCGCGCGGCCTCGAGCGCGTCTCCGATCTCGCTCGTGAACGTGAGCCGCTCCCCGTTGCGCGCGAGCAGCTCGTCGATCCCCGGCTCGTGCATCGGGACCTCGCCCCGTCGGAGCGCCTCGATCTTGGCCGAGTCGATGTCCACGGCGACGACGGAATGGCCCAGCTCGGCGAAGCAGGTTGCCGTCACCAGCCCGACCCAGCCGGCCCCGACGACCCCGATCGGCTCTTTGGTCACTTCTTCTTCGGGGGGGCGAGCTCGTCCATCGAGTCCGCGATCGCGAGCATCTCGTCCTCCTCGAGCGTCTGGAGGAGGGTGTTGTTGAGCCAGTAGGCGGCCTTGTTCGTCCTCCAGGCGACCATCCGCAACCGGTCCCCGTCGAAGAAGAGGTCGTACTCGCGCCCGCCGATCTCGCGCGTCTCGCTCGGGTTGTCGAGGATCGGCGGGTCGGTCCACGTCGTGCCCATGAGGCCGTAGAACTCGAGCGGCACCGAGGTCGCGGGGATCGAGAACACGAGCTTGTACGCACGATGGACGTCCTTGTCCTCGTCGGCGATCTTGTACTCGCGCGACTCCTCGATGATCTGCGAGCCAGGAGCGAGCTTCGTCGGGTAGAAGACCGGGAAGCCGACCGCGGGGGCGAACCTCTCCGCCCATGCGGCGCCGTCACCCGTGACGTCGATCAGCGCCGGCCCGCCGTCGCCCTCGGGCTTGGGCTCCGGCTTCTTCTCCTTCGGCTTCTTGCCGCCACCTCCACCGCCCTCTTCGCCGAGCGGGCCCGGCGTGTCCTGGATCCCGAGGAACTGGTCGACAGCCTTCTGGATCTGCTCGTTCGATGCGGTCACGTACGACTCCCCGAGCTCGCCCTCGAAGTGGATCTGCTTCACGGGTGCGTCCGCGGCTCCGAGGAACGTCTTCATGACGTCGAGCATCGTGAACTGGTTGTCGATGTCCGAGGTCGTGTACTTCTTGAAGATGTCGATCAGCTCCTCGCGGTCGCGGAACAGGCGCCCGGGGCCGATCTTCTGGCGGGCCTCGCGGAGGAAGTCCTGCTGGCGGGCGGCGCGCACGAGGTCATTGTCGGTGTGGCGGTAGCGGACGTACTGGAGCGCCCGGTCTCCACACAGCATCTGATAGCCGGCCTGGACGTCGATCTCGGAGTAGAAGTCCTCGACCGCGAGTCCCTCGTTGCTGTGGAAGTACTGCCGGTCGACGTCGACGTACACGCAGTCGATCGCGTTGATCGCCTGCGAGAAACCCTGGAAGTCGACATTCACCACGTGATGGATATCCAGACCGGTCAGTCCCTTGACCACGCGCGTGGTCAGCTTCGGGCCCCCCAGCGTGTAGGCCTCGTTGAGCTTCGCGATCCCGCGACCCGGGATGTTCACCCGCAGGTCGCGAGGCAGCGATAGCAACGCGATCGCGTCGTTGTCCGGGTCGATCCGGAGCAGCATCGTGGTGTCCGAGCGCCCCTCCTCCGCGAGATCGGGGCGCTTGTCGGATCCCAGTACGAGGATGTTCTGCGGATCACCGCCCTCGACCGCGGTGATCTGCTCCTGGACGCCCGGGAGCCCTCCCAGGCCCTCCGCGAGATCCGAGAGGTAGAGCAGGATGCTCACCGAGGTCGCCGTCGCCATCGAGATCACGATCACCAGCGACGCGCTGAGGAACCGCGCCCACAAGCCGACCCTCGGCGGCGTGTCTGCCTCGTCGTCCTGGGTGGCGGCCGGCTCGGGCTCGCTCGGGGGCGTCTCCTCGGCCGCCTCCTCGTCGACATCGGCGGCCTCCACCGCCTCATCTCCTTCCGCCTTCGGGCCGTCCCCGCCCGCCTGCGCCTCGAGCGCAGCGCCCGCCTCTTGCGCGGCGCGCTCACGCTCCTCGCGCGCCTGCTCCTCGTCGGCCAGGGCGAGCACGTCGGCCTCCACGGTTTCCTCCGACTGCGCCTCGAGCTCGTCGGCGGCGTCCTGGACCTCGTCCTCCTCCTCGGGCGCGAGCTCGTCGGCGACGTCGGCCCCGAACTCATCCCCGAACTCGGCCTCGAACTCCTCGGTCAGGCCCTGCTCGTCCTGCTGGTCGTCGCGGGGCTCGTCCGGATAGGGAGTCACCTCGAACCGCCTTCCGCCGAAAGCCGCCCGGGGAGCCCGGCGACGAAGTCCGTCAGCGCCCGGCGGTACCTAGTGAGGGAGGGGATCGAGACCCACTCCTCGGGGCCGTGGTGACCGCCGCCGACCGGGCCGAACTCGACGGCCGGAATCCCGGCACGCAAGAAAGACACCGCGTCGGACGCGCCGTCGCGACCAACGCTCATCGCCTCGTCGCCGAGATGCGGAGCGACCGCCTCGCAGAGCGTGCGGACGAAGATCGAGTCCTGATCCACGGTCGCCGGCGGGCGCGCGAAGGTCGAGATCACCTCGGCTTCGGGCAGCTCACGCACCTCCCCGAGGATCGCGGCGGGGTCCTGCTCGGGCAGGTAGCGGATGTCGACGTCGATCACGCAAGTGTCGGGCACCTTGTTGAGCGCATCCCCGCCCAGGATGCGTCCGAGGTTGATCGAAGGGCGGTCGAACAGCTCGGAGCTCTGCTGCGCAAAAGGTAGCGACTCGATCGCTCGAAACACCTCGAAGGCGCGGAGAATCGCGTTCTCGCCCAGCCACGGGGTCGCGCCGTGCGCCGCGCGGCCGCTCACCTCGAGGCGCATCGCCAGCACGCCCTTCGCCTCGACCCCGATGTGCATGTCGGTGGGCTCGCCCGTGATCACGAAGTCCCCGACGAAGCCCTCGCGGACGAGCTCGTCGCTCCCCCGCTCGCTCTCCTCCTCCGACTCCTCGTCGGGGACGACGCCGAGGCGAACCCGAACCGCTGTGGTGTCGCGCAGGTCGTGGAGGGCGAGCAGCATGCCCGCGAGCGCGCCCTTCATGTCGTATGCGCCGCGCCCGAGCAGGCGCTCCCCGTCGGCGCGCGGCTCGAACTGCCCCGGTCTACCGGGGACCACGTCGAGGTGGCCGTGCAACAGGACGGTGGCCCCGTCGGACGGCCCGACCTCGGCGATCGTCACGGGCAGCCCCCTGACGTCGATCTGGCGCGCCGCGATGTCGTGCGCCTCGAGCCAGCCCTTGACGAATCCCGCCGCGAGCCGGATCCCCTCCGGCTGCGAGCTGTCGTAGGCGATCAGCTTCTCGGTGAGCGCGCGCTCTTCCACGCGCCCTAGACGCCTTCGGCGACCTCGAGGAACGCCTCGGCGCGCGCCTTGTCGCGCTCGGCCTGCTCGTGGGTGGCGCTCCCCTCCTCGGCCTCGCCGAGCCGCTGCTCAGCGTCGGCGAGCCGCTCCTTGAGCTCGCCGGCGTCGAGCCGCTCGGGCGGGATCGCTTCCCCGATCAGGACCACCGCCTTGTTCGCGAACACCTCGAGCCACCCTTCGGCCTGGGCCCAGCGGCGCGTCTCGCCCTCCGTCACGTGCAGGCGCAGCTCGGCGGGGGCGAGCCGGGCGACGAGCGGCGCGTGGTTGGCGAGCACCCCGATCTCGCCCACCACCGTGCGGGTGGAGAGCTGCACGACCTCGCCGTCGAACACCGGGCCCTCGGGCGTGAGGACCTCGGCGTGCAGGGTGTGCTCGCCGTTCGCCACCGGGTGGCTAGCCTTCCGCCTCGTCCTCGTCGCGCGCCTCGGCCTCGTCCTTCTCGCGCTCGGCAGCCTGCTCCTCGTCCTCCTTCTCGCCCCTCGAGTCCTCGATCACCTGGTCGATCGTCCCCTTCATGTAGAAGGCGCGCTCGGGGATGTCGTCGTGCTTGCCGTCGACGATCTCCTTGAAGCCGCGAACCGTCTCCTCGACGGGGACGTACTCGCCCTCCCGGCCGGTGAACTGCGAGGCGACGAAGAACGGCTGCGACAGGAACCGCTGGATCTTGCGCGCCCGGTTCACGGTCAGCTTGTCCTCGTCCGCGAGCTCGTCGATCCCGAGGATCGCGATGATGTCCTGGAGCTCCTTGTAGCGCTGGAGGACCTCCTGAACCCGGGTCGCGGTCTCGTAATGCTCCTCCCCGAGGATCTCCGGCTTGAGGATCGTCGAGGTCGAGTCGAGTGGATCGACGGCCGGGTAGATCCCCTGCTCGGAGATCGAGCGCGAGAGAACCGTGGTCGCGTTGAGGTGCGCGAACACCGACGCCGGGGCGGGATCCGTGAGGTCGTCGGCGGGAACGAAGATCGCCTGCACCGATGTGACGGACCCCTGCGAGGTGGAGGTGATCCGCTCCTGGAGCTCGCCCATCTCGGTCTCGAGCGTCGGCTGGTAGCCGACGGCGGAGGGCATCCGCCCGAGCAGCGCCGACACCTCCGACCCCGCCTGCACGAAGCGGAAGATGTTGTCGATGAAAAGCAGCACGTCCTGGCCACCCGTCTCGCGGTAGTACTCGGCCATCGTCAGCCCGGAGAGGCCGACCCGAAGGCGCGCCCCCGGAGGCTCGTTCATCTGCCCGAACACCATCATCGTCTTGTCGATGACGCCGGACTCCTGCATCTCGGTGTAAAGCTCGTTCCCCTCGCGAGTCCGCTCGCCGACGCCGCAGAACGCCGACAGGCCGCCGTGCTTGGTCGCGATGTTGTGGATCAGCTCGAGGATGATCACGGTCTTGCCGACGCCGGCGCCGCCGAACAGCCCCACCTTGCCGCCCTTCACGTAGGGCTCGATCAGGTCGAAGACCTTGACCCCGGTCTCGAGCATCTCCTGATTCGGGGTGAGCTCCTCGGGCTCCGGCGCGGAGCGGTGGATCGGCCAGCGCTCCTCGGTCTCCACCGGGTCTCCCTCGTCGATCGGCTCGCCGAGCAGGTTGAAGATCCGGCCGAGCGTCTTGTCGCCGACCGGGACGGTGATCGGGCTTCCCGTATCGATGACCTTGTCGCCCCGCTGAAGCCCGTCCGTCGAGTCCATCGCGACGGCCCTGACCCGATCGTCGCCGAGGTGCTGCTGCACCTCGCAGACCAGGCTCGTCTCGGTGCGAGATTCCTCGGGTGCGATGTCGATCCGCAGCGCGTGGAAGATCTCGGGCAGCTGGTCGGGGAAGCCGATGTCCACGACCACGCCTCGGACCTCTTCGACTTGACCCACGTTTCCGTTCTGTTCAGCCATTTGTCTCCTTGAACTCAGTTCTCAGTTGTCAGTTGTCAGCCTGACTACTGACTACTGACTACTCGTTTAGCCGAGCGCCTCCGCACCCGCAACCACTTCCAGTATTTCCTGCGTGATCTCGGCCTGGCGGGCCCTGTTCATCTCCAGAGTCAGGTCATCGATCATCTCCTCCGCGTTCTCCGCAGCGCTTCTCATCGCCGTCATCCGCGCCCCGTGTTCTGACGCGGTCGACTCGAGCAGCGCCCTGTACACCGAGAGGTCCACGTACTCGGAGAACAGCTCCGGTAGGAGCTCCTCCGGGTCGGGCTCGTAGTCCCACAGCGCCCGCGCGTGCGCTTCCTCCAGCTCCTTGTCCTGCGCCCGCTCGGGCTCGGGGAGGCCCTCGCCGAAGACCTCCGCCTGCTGCAGCGGGAGCAGCGTCTGGCGGCGGACGTACTGGGTGAGCGGCGAGACGTAGCGGTTGTAGATCAGATCGACGCGGTCGAGCTTCTCGTCCACGTAGGCCGAGGTGAGATCGGCGGAGATCTCGCGAGCGTTGGCGAACCCGGGGCGGTCCGTGAAACCCACGTACGAGCGCTCCACCGGATCGCCCCGGAACTGAATCGTCGAGTTCCCTCGCCGTCCCACCACGTAGAACGTCGACTCGACCCCCTCCGAGCGAAGCTCGCGCCGAAGCTGGCCCCCGGCGCGGACGATGTTCGTGTTGAAGGCGCCGGCGAGCCCGCGGTCTCCCGTGACCAGGAGGAGCCCGACCCTGCGCACCTCCTCGCGCTCCTCCAGCACCGGGACACGCGGCGTGCCCTCGGCCGCCTCTGCGACGCGCCGCGCCATCTTCCGGATCGCCTGCGCGTACGGCCGGAGGTGGTCGATCCGCTGCTCGGCGCGCCGCAGCCGAGCCGCCGCGACCATCTCCATCGCCCGCGTGATCTTGTGGATGTTCTTGACGCTGGCGATGCGGTTCTTGACGTCCTTCTGGGTCGCCACCTATGCGGGAACCTCCTCGCGCTCGGGCTCCTCCTCTTCGGCCTGCTCGGCCGCCCTCGCGGGCGACTCGCCCTCCTCGTCGGAGCGGACCCGGTCCGACTCACCGGCCTCGAGCGGGTTGCCCTCCTCGTCGAAGTCGGGCCCGAAGTCGTCGACCATGTCCTTGATCGCGTCGCCCATCGCCTTCTCGTCCTCGTCCGAGAGCTCGCCCGTGTCGTTGATCCGCCCCAGCAGGTCGGCGTGCTCGGAGCGCATCCTCGTGATCAGGTCCTCGAGGAACGTCCCCACGCGCTCGGCCTTGATCCGGTCGAGGTAGCCGCCGGTGCCGGCGTATATCGAGACCACCTGGTCGGCGACCGAGAGCGGGCTGCGCTCCTTCTGGTTCAGCGTCGCGACCAGTCGCTCACCACGGGCCAGCGTCCTCTGGGTGTCGGGATCGAGCTCGGAGCCGAACTGCGCGAACGCCTCCAGCTCGCGGTACTGCGAGAGGTCGAGCCGGAGCTTCCCGGCCACCCGCTTCATCGCCTTGGTTTGGGCGTTCCCGCCGACCCGCGAGACCGAGATCCCGACGTTGATCGCCGGCCGCACCCCGGAGTGGAAGAGATCTGACTCGAGGAAGATCTGCCCGTCGGTGATCGAGATCACGTTGGTGGGGATGTAGGCGGAGACGTCGCCGGCCTGTGTCTCGATCACCGGCAGCGCGGTCAGCGAGCCGCTCCCGAGCTCCTCGCTCAACTTGACCGCTCGTTCGAGCAGGCGGGAGTGGAGGTAGAAGACGTCGCCCGGATAGGCCTCACGGCCGGGGGGTCGGCGAAGCAAGAGCGACATCTGGCGATATGCGAACGCGTGCTTTGTGAGATCGTCGTAGATGCAAAGGGCGTGCTTGCCGTCGTAGAGGAAGTGCTCCCCCATCGCGCAACCCGCGTAGGGCGCCATGTACTTGATCGGCGCCGCCTCGTCGGCGGGCGCGGCGACGATGATCGTGTTGTCCATCGCCCCGTACTGCTCCAGGGTTTCCATGAACTGCACCACCGTGGACATCCGCTGGCCGATCGCGACATAGATGCAGATCAGGTCCGTGTCCTTGTTGTTGATGATCGTGTCGATCGCGATCGCCGTCTTCCCAGTCTGGCGGTCGCCGATGATCAGCTCGCGCTGACCGCGCCCGATCGGAATCATCGAGTCGATCGCCTTCAGCCCCGTCTGCATCGGCTCGGCCACCTGCTGACGCTGGACGACGCCCGGCGCCTTGAACTCCGCCGGACGGGTCTGGCCAGTCTTCACGTCCCCCTTGTCGTCGAGCGGGCGCCCCAACGGATCGACCAGGCGACCGAGGAGCGCATCGCCGACCGGAATCTCGAGCAGCTTCCCGGTCCGCTTCACCGCGTCGCCCTCGACGATCTCCTCCCACTCCCCGAACAGGACCGCGCCGACGTTGTCCTCCTCCAGGTTGAGAGCCAGCCCGACGACGTCGTGCGGAAGCTCGAGCATCTCGAGTGACATGCAGTTGTCGAGGCCGTGGATGCGGGCGATCCCGTCGCCGATCGACAGCACGGTGCCGACCTCGGCGAGATCGGCCGACTCGGCCTCCATCCCCTCGATCCGCTCGCGCAGGATCTTGGTTATCTCGTCCGGCTTGATCTCCATGTGGTGGGCTTCCTCCTAGCTTCCTCGGTTGGGGCGGTCGCCGGCCGTTCAGACGGCCTTCGCGACCTCCTTCCTCAGTGTCTCGAGTCTGTTGCGGATGCTCGCGTCGAGCACCATGTTGCCGACCTGGAGCACCAGGCCGCCGAGCACGTTCTCGTCCACGCGGCTTTCCATCTCCACCGTGCGATCGGTCTGCCGCTCGATCTCGGCACCGACGCGCTCCACGATCTCCGGATCCAGCTCCACCGCGCTCGTCAGCGTGACCTCGAGCTGCTTGTTCTCCTCCGCCCACATCTCGTCGAACCGGCGGCGGATCCTGAATATCACCGGCATGCGGTGCTTCTCGACCAGCAGCTCGAGGAAGTTGGTCAGCTCCGGCTCGGCCCCCGAGACGGCGCGCTCGATCCCGTCCCGCTTCTCGGCCGAGGAGAAGTAGGGACTGAAGAAGAACACCGCCAGCTCTCGATCGCGCTCCAGCGCGTCGGCGACCTGCACGAGCTGCTCGCGGATCACGTCGAGCTTGCCCTTCTGCTTCGCGACCTCGAACAGGGCTTCGGCATACACCCGCGCGATTTCCTCCACTAGGTGGCCCCTCCGTTGCCCTCGGGCACGAGGGCCGAGAAATCGGTCTCCTGCAGGGCCTCCTGGATCAGGCGTTGATGGTCCTCGGGGTCGAGCGACTTCCGGGTCACCTTCTCGGTCGCCATCACCGTCAGGTCCGCGACCTCCTTGCGGATCCGCTCCAGCGAGCGCCGCGTCTCGGCCTCGATGTCCTTGCGCGCGGCCG
>JBOGZH010000135.1:0-4894 GCA_050697095.1 Solirubrobacterales bacterium | reverse complement strand
GGCGTGGACCCTGGCCGGGATGGTGCGCACCGACCTCGTGCGCCGCGGGATCCCGTGGACCGGAATCCTGCTCCAGCGCGGTGCGCCGCGAGGCGCGCTCAACCTGGGGTGGCGCCACCGTCTCGGCGCCGCCGCCACGCTGCTTGCGCTGTGGGCGATCGCCGCCCGCCGGCCCCGACTCGCGGCAATCGCGGCGCTGGCGCTGATCGCGCTGAATCGCTCCCTGTATGCGCTCGTGTGGCGCCGGCGGGGCCCGAGCGAGGCGGTTGCGAGCGTCGGCCTGCACGCGATCCATCACCTGACCGGGATCGTCGCCGTCCCGGCGGGCGTGGTGGTGCACGTGCGGAATCGTCACGCGAGTCGCGCTTAGGATCACCTTCGCCGATCCGAGCGGGCAAAGCCTCCGGCAATGCCCCGATCCGGATCGCGCAGGACTACATCCCGCAGAGACACATCGGGGTCGGCTCGCCTCCGAGCGCAGGGGAGCTCAGCCGCCCAGCAGAGCCCCGAGCTCACGGCCCCCGGCGCCGCAAACGGCTGAGCTCTCGCGGGAGTCGTAGGCCCCACTGGCACGCGATACGGGATCCCATTTGCGGGCTCGACCGTCACCAGAGTGGGCCGCTTCGGCGGGATGAGCCAGCCAAGGCGCTCAAGCTGCGAGCTGGATGAAGTCGGCCGTGCAAGCGGAGCGAGTGCCGCGGCAAGGGCGGCCGCGAAGAGCAGCGTTGCAAGCCCCGCTCGCGGCAGGCGCCCGGGAGGAGCCAGGTATGGGCGCAGGAGCATCCAGATCCGCGGACCCTGAAAGACGGCAAGGCGAGCGAACAGGACCGCCATATAGCCGACCGCGAAGCGCAACTGGGCGCCCGCGGAGAGTGTCAGGGCGATGCCCGCGAGGCCGACCGCGAGGAGCCATCCCGCTCCCGGGTGGCGCCCGGCGAGCGGGACCAGCGACAGACAGACCAATGTGACTACCAGGATCCTCTCGGCGTTCACCAGGAACAGGAGCAGACCGATGGCGCCGGCGATCGCGACCCAGGTCGCCGCGTGGCGAAGCGCGGGCGTGAGCCGCGGCCGTGATCGCGCCGCCAACACGGCGCCGAGGGCGAGCATCGAGCCGACCGCAAGCACGCCGGGACTTGGGGTGAAATCGTCCCTCAGCCAATCCCAAACGCCCGCCGGCCCGAAGTCAGGGCCCGCGCCGCCTATCCTCTCGCCGGTTTCTCGCGCGGTGTCGGCGCCCACAGACCACGCCACGTCGGCGCAGGCCGGAAGCGGATACGCCGGGCAGCCGGTGGCGACGAACTCGTAGGCGAGCCAGGGCGCGAGGGCGACGATCCCCAGGCCGGCGGCCCACACCGCCCGGTGGAATCCGAACCCTCCCGCGAAGACGTAGAAGAGCGCCGCCACCGCGACCAGCGCCCCGGCCTGCGGCTTGAGGGTCATCGCGCCCAGCGCCAGCAGCAGGGGCACTGCCGCGGGCCCCGGCGAGAGCCGATCCGGGCCTGAAATCCTCGCGCGCGGGCGATCGGCTACGGTGAATATCGCCCACCCCACGACCAGGACGAGGACGTTGACGGGGATGTCGGGGCTCGGCGAGACCAGAGCCTGGACTTTCGGAAGCGCGATCAGCAGCGGCGAGCCCGCAATCACCAGCCAGTCGGATTGCCGCGCGGTGCGCCCCAGCGCGCGCGAGACGCAGATCAGGGCGTGGAGGGCGAGCAGGAGAAGCGCGAAACCGCCCATTGTCGCCATCCCGTGGTCCCGTAGCCCGTCCGGGTTGAAGGGCGCCGCCAAGGCGAACCACGACGAGGCGTAGCCGAGTTGATCCTGGACGAGCGCGATCCCCTCGACCGCGCCGTACTGGGAGAGCCACCGAATCGCCCCCGCGTGGTAGTAGCCGGTATCGACGTACACGACCGGCTGGGCCGTGAAGACGGCGACCCCGCCGATGAGCGCGAGGAATGCGACGACCAGCCGGGGGTTGAGACGGGCCCGAAGCGAGTCGATCTCCTCGCGCACGGCGCCCCACGACAGCGCCGCGGCGGCGAGGCCAAGGCCCATGACCAGACCGACGGCGCGCCAGAGCGGGAACACGAAGGACGCGGCAAGCAGCGCGCTGCCGAGCGCCAGCACGCCGAGCCACGCGGAGAGGACTAGTCGATCGCCGGGGCGATCGAACGCTCCCCCGCCACCCGTCCAGCGAAGGATCGCCGTCCCCGTCGGCACGGCGACCGCGAGAAGGACGATCCAGGCGGCTACGAGATAGAGCATCGCTGTGAAGCAGGGGTCGCGGGGATGAGACAGAAGGCCGCAACGCGGCCGAGCGATTCTGGAGGCACTAAGGGCGCTCCCCCAGCCATCCGGAGAGGTCCCGCCCGATCAGCCGCTGCAGTTGGAGGACGTCGTCGCGATATGCCTCGGTCAGCTCCTCGCGTGCGGCCTCGGGTATGGGCGGCGAGGCGACGAGATTGCGGTCGCGCAGCCCGGCGAAGATGCGCTTGCGAAGTGCATCGGGCAGAAACGGCGTGACGGCGCGTTTCAGCGGGTTCGGCTTGCTGATCAATGTGTGGAGGGCACGGCTCCTCGGGGTGCCCGATACGTTGTGCCTCACGTACGTGTCCGGGACGAGGGATTCATCCACCCCCAAGAAGCGGAGGATCCCCCGCATGGTGCCAACCGGGTCCTCTCCCAGATCCTCGTAGAGGTAGACGCGGATCTGGTCAGGCTCGAACAAGTCGCAGTACCGGGAGAGTTGCTGGTGGTAGTAACCCATCCTCTTGTAGTGCCCGATCCACCAGTTGGCCCTTACGCGCCCCTCCTCGGCCTCCAGTGCGCGAGCGAAGTCGGTGAGCGGCTCGTGGCCTTCTCTGCGCGCCATGAGAAAGTGTGAGTACGCCCTCTCGGCCGGATCGCGCAGGATGGCGATCAGCTTCGCGTCGGGCAGGTGATGTCGAATGCGACCTGGCGCCTTCTCGCTGTAGAGGTACTGGGGGGAGGCCTCCCCGACGGCAGTTTCGTCCGCGACGCCTGCGTACAGGGCACGGTACGGCTCGAGTTCGGTGACGGTGCCCCGAGGCCTCCCGGCCAAGGGCGTATCGGGGTCTCGGCGGAAAGGGCCGTGGAAGTCGGGGTTCTCGCCCTCGAAGGCAAAGAACCTCGGTTCCTTCAAGGGGCTCATGTAGATCTCGGGGTGCTGCCTGAGGTAGCGGTAGACGGAGGTGGTGCCGGCCTTCTGCGCGCCGATGATCAGAAAATTGGGCATCGTCACGGCTCAAGCCTCCTTGCGCAACCACCCGGAGAGGTCCCGCCCGATCAGCCGCTGCAGTCGGAGGACGTCGTCGCGATATGACTCGGTCAGCTCCTCGCGAGCGTCCTCGGGGAGCGGTGGAGGGTCGGTGAGGGTGTGGTTGCGAAGGTTCGCCGAGATGCGGTTGCGCAGCTTCTCGGGAAGAAACGGCTTGAGGATCCTCTTCAGCGGGTTCGGCCTCTCGAAGAATGCGTGCAGGGCACGATTCCTGGGGAAGCCCGATCTCTCGTGCCAGCGGGACGTATCGGGCATGAAGGTCTCGTCCACCCCCAAGAAGCCGAAGATGCTCTGCATCGTGCCGAGCGGGTCCGCGCTGAGGTCCTCGTAGAGGTAGACCCGGAGCTGATCCTGCCCGAACAACTCGTAGTAACGCCCGAGCTGGGGGTGGTAGAAGCCACGATTCCGGTAGTGCCAGATCGGATGCCAGCGGTCCTCGATGCGCCCCGCTTCCGCTTCCAGAGCATCGCGGAATCCGAGCCGCTCGCGACCATACCCGACCATCAGGAGGTACGCCGAATAAGCCCGATCGACCGGGTTTCGCAGGAGTGCGATCAGCTTCGCGTCCGGGATGTAATGCCGTATGCGCCCCGCGGCGCGAGGGGAGTAGAGGTAGATGGGCGACGCCTCCCCCACGGCCCTCTCGCCCGAAAACCCGGCGAAGTGCGCCTGGTACTCCCCAAGGTCAGTAATCGTCCCCCGGCTCATCACCTCCTCGTCCTCTGGCCCCCGGAAGTAGCCGATTTTCAGGCCCTCGCAGGCGAAGAACCTCGTACCTTTCATCGGACTCATGTAGACCTCGGGGTGCTCCCCGAGATAGCGGTAGGTCGAGGTGATGCCCGCCATCTGGGCGCCGATGATCAGGAAGTTGGGCATCGTCACGAGCCGAGAGAATGTTGCCACCGGTCCTGGCTCCAAGCATGGGTCCCCTTGATGAGACAGAATGCCGCAACGCGGCCGAGGGGTTCTGGTTTGACTCTCGCAGACGACACGAGCGCACGGGGTGCGCGGGCGGGGTTTAGCCGCACAGGGGCGAGCCGGATCTCCGCGGCGACGCGGCGCCACGCGCGCCGCCTGGGCAGGTCCGCCGACGTGCTGTTGGCACTCTCGCTCGCGGACCTGAAGGCACGCTACGGAAGGGGGCGGGCGCGGTTCATCAAGTGGCTGCTCGACCCATTCGCGCTGGTGGGCGTGTACATGGTGTTCGTCGTCTTCCTGCTGGATCGACCCGGTGAGGCGCCGGGGCTCAGCCTGGCCTGCGCGGTCGTCCCCTTCAACGTGCTGATGATGACGGTCATGAACTCGATGGTCACGGTGCAGTTCCGGAGATCGATCGTCCTCAACCTCGGTTTCAAGCGGAGCCTCCTGCCTCCGTCGAGCGCGCTCACCGAGACGATGGGCTTCGGCGCCAGCTTGGTGCTGCTGGCGATCATGATGGCGGTCTATGGGATCGCGCCCACGTGGTCGATCCTGTGGCTCCCGGTGGCGATCGGGATCACGGTCCTCTTCGCCGTTTCCTGCGCCTATGGCGGCTTGCTCTTCGGGGTGTGGTTCCCGGAGCTGATCAATCTGGCGCGAAGCGGCATCCGC